>NZ_JBYCKI010000106.1:0-17633 GCF_057473305.1 Thiomonas sp. TH-17 | reverse complement strand
GCCAGCGCGTCGGCAGAAAGATCGACGGCGTCCACCTGCGCATCGTCCCAGACGAGCGCTGCCAGAATGGCCAGGCACCCGGAGCCGGTGCACATATCGAGTACGCGGTGAGGCGGTTCGGTCAGCCAAGGGTCGAGCGCGCCTTCATCGAGCAATTCGGCAATGAATGAACGCGGCACGATGACGCGCGGATCGACCACGAAGCGCAAACCCACCAGCCACGCCTCGCCCAGCAGATAGGCCAGGGGCTGCCGGGTGGCGATGCGTTGCGCCGTCACCGTCTCGATCTGAAGCGCCTGTTGCGCGGTCAGGGATTGATGGGCGTAAGCCGCGAAATCACCGGCCTCGCTCGCAGGCAGGTGTGCTGCGTGCAGCACCAGCCAGGCGGCCTCGTCTTCTGCGCTGGCGCAGCCATGCCCGTAGTCGAGATCAGCGGCTTGTAGCGCCTGAACCGCCAGCGCCCAGGCTGCGTCCAAGGTGCGAGTGGCTGAAATCGCCCCCGTTCGTTGCTCTGGCGGCGTCATGCCACCAAGACCTCGAGGGTGCGGCGATAGATATTTTTGAGGGGATCGATGGCGTCGACTTCGACCCATTCGTCGATCTTGTGAATGCTGGCATTCACCGGCCCGAACTCGACAACCTGCGGGCAGATCTTGGCGATGAAACGGCCGTCGGAGGTGCCCCCGGTGGTGGACAACTCGGCCGCGATGCCGGTCTCGGCGTGAATGGCCAGTTGCAGCGCAGCGGATAGGGCGCCGGGCGCCGTCAGGAAGGGTTCGCCGCCCAGCGTCCAGTCGAGCGTGTAGTTGAGCTCGTGGCGGTCGAGGGTGGCGTGGACGCGCTGCTTGAGCTGATCGGGCGTGGACTCGGTGGAAAAGCGAAAGTTGAAATCCACCACAAGTTCGCCCGGAATGACATTGGTCGCCCCGGTGCCCGCATGAATGTTGGACATTTGCCAGGAAGTCGGCGGGAAGTGGGCGTTGCCGACATCCCAGGTGAGGGCCGCCAATTCGGCCAGGGCGGGCGCGGCGAGATGAATCGGGTTTTTCGCCAGATGCGGATAGGCGATATGCCCCTGCGCGCCAAGCACCGTGAGCCGACCGGAGAGCGAACCCCGCCGCCCGTTCTTGATCACGTCGCCCAGCCTCGCGGTGGAGGTGGGCTCGCCCACGATGCACCAGTCCAGACGCTGGCCGCGCGCCGCCAGCAGCTCGCACACCTTGACCGTGCCATCGCGCGCCGGGCCTTCCTCGTCACTGGTGAGCAGAAAGGCGATCGCATGGTTCGGTTGCGGATGCGCCGCCAGAAACTCCTCCACCGCCACCACCATGGCGGCCAGCGAGGTTTTCATATCGGCGGCTCCGCGGCCATACAGCTTGCCGCCGCGCACCGTCGGGGTGAACGGCGGGCTTTGCCACTGATCCAGCGGCCCGGTGGGCACGACGTCGGTATGGCCGGCAAACACGAGCACGGCCGCATCCGCCTTCAAGCCCGGGCGCAGGGCCCAAAGATTGGTCACGCGGAAGTCGGTCGGGCCGCTCTCCACCGTTTCGCAGACAAAGCCCAGCGCTTGCAAACGGTCGCGCAGCACCTGCTGACAACCTTCATCTTGCGGGGTGATGGAATGGCGGGAAATCAGGTCATGGACCAGGGTTTGAGTGGGAGACATGCGGCAAATGGGGAGCGCCCGGCCTCGCCTTCAGCGCGGCGAGTCCAGGTCGAGGGTGATTTCAGTGAATGAGGGCGTATCGTCCTCGATCGCCTCGGCGGGCGCGGTCTGCTTGCGCAGCGCCGAGTCGTTCTCCAGACGCCAGAGCAGATTGGTCGGCGAATCGGCGTAGGCCAGGGCTTCTTCGCGGCTGACCACGCCGTCGATCACCATGGTGGCCAGCGCCTGCTCGAAGGTCTGCGAGCCTTCGGCCATCGACTTTTCCATCGCTTCCTTGACACCGGAAAAGTCGCCCTTCTCGACCAACTCGCGCACGAGCTGAGTGTTGAGCATGATTTCCACAGCGGGCGTCAGCCCTCCGGCGGTCGCCCGCAGCAGCCGCTGCGACACAATGCCCCGCAGGCCCGAGGCCATGTCGTTGAACAATGCGGCGCGCTGGTCCATGGGATAGAAACCCACAATGCGGTTGAGCGCCTGATAGCTGTTGTTGGCGTGCAGCGTGGCCAGGCAGAGATGGCCCGAGAGCGAGTACTGCAGGGCGGCACTCATCGTGGCCTGATCGCGGATTTCGCCAATCATGATGCAATCGGGCGCCTGCCGCAGCGCGTTTTTCAGGCCAACCGTCAGAGACTCGGTATCGATGCCCACTTCGCGCTGATTGACAATCGACTTGCGATTGGAGAACAGGTATTCGATCGGCTCTTCGAGCGTGAGAATATGCCCGGTTTTGTTGGCATTGCGATAGTCGATCATGGATGCCAGCGTGGTGCTCTTGCCCGCGCCGGTCGAGCCCACCATGAGCAGCAGGCCGTGCTTTTCCATCACCAGATCGGCCAGCACGCCGGGCAGATTCAGCGATTCCAGCGCGGGAATTTCTCCGGGGATGTAGCGCACCACCATCGCCACGCTGCCGCGCTGTCGGAACGCGCTGATGCGAAAGCTCCCCAGCCCCGGCCGCGGCAACCCCAAGTTGAGTTCGCCGGTGCGGGTGACCTCGGCCGCCCGTTCGTGGCCCACGGCTTCAGCCAGCAGCCGAAAGGGCTCCTCTGGTGTGAGAACCTGCCGGTTCACCGCCACCGCATGACCATTGATGCGGATGAGGATGGGGGCATGCGGACTGATATAGATATCGGAGGCTTTCTTCTCCGCCATCAGCTTGAACAACCGCTCCATTGCCGACATAACTCCCCCTTTTTTAGTGTTGGACGCCGAGATCCCGAGACTGCGCGCAGTGCCTGTCAGGTCCGCAGCAGTTCGTTGATGCTGGTCTTGGAGCGCGTCTGCGCATCCACCTTTTTGACGATCACGGCGCAGTACAAGCTGTATTTGCCATCGCTGCTGGGCAGGTTGCCGCTGACCACCACTGAACCCTCGGGAATGCGGCCATAGCTCACCTCGCCGGTGGCGCGGTCGTAGATCTTGGTCGATTTGCCGATGTAGACGCCCATCGAAATGACGCAGTTGTCTTCGACGATCACGCCCTCCACCACCTCCGAGCGCGCGCCGATGAAGCAGTTGTCGCCGATGATGGTCGGGTTGGCCTGAATGGGTTCGAGCACGCCGCCGATGCCCACGCCGCCGGACAGATGCACGTTCTTGCCGATCTGGGCACAGGAGCCCACGGTCGCCCAGGTATCGACCATCGTGCCTTCGTCCACATAGGCGCCGATGTTCACATACGACGGCATGAGCACCACATTGGGCGCGATGTAAGAGCCATGCCGCGCCACGGCCGGCGGCACCACGCGCACCCCGGTGGCGCGCATCTGCGCTTCGTCGAGGTTGTGAAACTTGGTCTGCACCTTGTCGAAAAAGTGCAGATCGCCGGCCTGCATGGCCACGTTGTCGTGCAGACGGAAGCTCAGCAGCACGGCCTTTTTCAGCCACTGGTGCGTCACCCACTCGCCGCCCACGCGCTCGGCCACCCGCAGTTTGCCCACGTTGAGCTGGTCGATCACATGGCCCACGGCCTCGCGCAGTTCCGCCGGCGCATTGGCCGGGCTGTATTCGGTGCGGTTTTCCCAAGCCTGGTCGATAAGGGTCTGCAGTTGTTGCGTCATGGTGAGGGTCTTTGTGAGTGGATCAGTTCTGAACAATAGGCGGCAATACGGCGGGCGGCTTCGACGCATTCTTCCAGCGGGGCCACCAGCGCCATGCGAATACGACCGCGCCCCGGATTGGCGCCGTCCTGCTCCCGCGCCAGATAGCTGCCCGGCAAAACGGTGACATTGTATTTTTCGAGCAGCCCGCGGGAGAACTGCGCATCATCGCCCGGCGTGGCCGCCCAGAGGTAGAACCCGGCATCGGGCAATTTCACGTCGAGTACCGGCTGCAAAATCGGCAGCACGGCGGCGAATTTTTCGCGGTACAGCGCGCGGTTGTGCTCGACGTGCGCCTCATCGTTCCAGGCAGCGGCACTTGCGGCCTGCACGGCTGGCCCCATCGCGCTGCCGTGGTAAGTGCGATAGCGGGTGAAGGCCGCAATCAGCTTGGCATCGCCCGCGACAAAGCCCGAGCGCAGCCCGGGCACGTTCGAGCGCTTGGAAAGCGAGGTGAAGAACAGCAGGTTGCGAAAGTCCGTCCGCCCCAGCTGCCATGCGGCTTCCAGTCCGCCCAGCGGAGGCCGCGCACCGAACCAGATTTCTGAATAGCACTCGTCGCTGGCAATGACAAAACCGTGCCGGTCGGACAACTCGAACAGCAACTTCCACTCCTCCAGGGGCATGACCGCGCCTGTGGGATTGCCCGGCGAGCAAACGTAGAGCAACTGGGTGCGCTGCCACACCGCCTCGGGCACTGCCGCCCAATCGACCGCGAAGTTGCGCTGCGCGTCCACCGCGGCGAAATACGGCTGCGCCCCGGCGAGCAGCGCCGCCCCTTCATAGATCTGATAGAACGGATTGGGACAAACCACCGTGGCCCCGTCCCGGCTCGCGTCCACCACGGTCTGCCCGATGGCGAACAGCGCCTCCCGCGATCCGTTGATCGGCAGAACCTGCGTCTGCGCGTTCAGCGGCACGCCGTAGCGGCGGCTCGCCCATTGCGCGCACGCCTCCCGCAGTTCCGCCGTGCCGATCGTGCTCGGATAGACCGCCAGGCCATCGAGATGGGCGGCCAGGGCGTCGCGGATGAAGGGCGGGGTGGGATGCTTGGGTTCGCCTATGCCCAGGCTGATCGCAGGCCACTGCGTGGGCGCCGTCACCCCCTGGTGGAGCGCGCGCAGTTTTTCAAACGGATAGGGCTGAAGCAGATCGAGGCGAGGGTTCACGGCAAGCGCTGGGGCGGGATGGCGAAAGGCGCTGCCATTCTACGGAGCCCTGCGCAGGCGCAAACCAGGCGGTGTCACAGAAATTTTCAGTCTGGCGAGCAGATTCGCTGTCATCACGGCACCCGCAATGGCGTTACAGAGGCTAAGACCCCGTTTTCGACCGAAACCCACCCGCCAGAACCGGCCCACTATGCTATGGATCATGCTTACGCCCTCTCCCAAGCGCTCGTGATCGACACCTCGCAACACGATTCGGTCGCACTCAACCGTTTTTGCGCCGAGGTGCGCGTGCGCGCCACGCGCATGGCGCTGATCGAATTGCGCGACGCTGCGCTGGCCGCCGATGTGGTGCAGGACAGCCTGCTCAAACTGGTGAGCAACTACAAGCTGCGGCCGGCTGAGGAATGGGCGCCGCTGTTCTACAGCATTCTGCGCAACCGCATCACCGACATGCACCGGCGGCGCAAGGTGGAGAAGATTTTCGATTTTTTCTTCTCCAGCGACGAAGAAGACGATCAACCACCCAGTTGGGAGCAGATTGCCGACGGTGCCCTCGGCCCGGAGCAGGAAGTCGCCAACGGCCAGCTTGCCGGACGCATTGCCGATGCCATTTCCGCCCTCAGCCCGCGGCAGCGCGAGGCGTTTTTGCTGCGCGAAATGGAAGGTTTGTCCATCGTGGACACGGCAGCGACGATGAAAGTCAGTGAAGGCAGCGTCAAAACGCACCACATGCGCGCGCTCACCCGCTTGAGGGAATTGCTTGAATCCGACCATCCCGCTAAAGTTTGAACTGCCTGAATCAGGTGACATCATGACGACCCGCAACCATCTCACTTCCGCTCAGATCGACCACTATCGCAGTGGTCTGGCGTCGGCTGAACAGGCGGCGCATATCGAAGCTCATCTGAAAAATTGTCCGCAGTGCCAGCAAGAGCTGCAGTTCGGCCAGCGCTTGGGCCACCTTCTGGCGCCCCTGCCCCAGCTTGCCGCACGCCTGCCGCGTCGATCTTCTCGCACCGTGCGCTGGCCCCGGGTGTTTGCCGCAGGCATGGCCACCGCTTCGCTGGCTTTGGCGGTGTTCGTCAGCGTGCCGCACCTCACAGGCAGCAACGGGGCTTATCCGGGTGGATTTGACTCCCAGTCACTCAGCCCGCAGGTGGCTGACGCGGTTCAGAACATCGAGTTTTATCAGTGGCTTTCCAACCACCCGCAAATGCTGCAACAAGGGCTGCAAAATGGCAATCCGGCTTGAGCGCCATTCGGCCAAATTGCGTACCCAACTGCGCAAGGCAAGACTCACCGCGGCGGCCATCGCCATCTCTGCGTTTGGAGTGATGATGATGGCGCCGACGGCCTCTGCAAATCAGCGCGATGGCAAAGGCGCATACCAGCAGTGGGAGCGCATGCCGCCGCAGCAGCGCGAGCGCATTCTGCAGGAGCAAGAGCGCTTCAAGCGCCTTCCGCCCAGCGAGCAGGAGCGGCTGCGGCGCGAGTACCAGCAGCGGCGCCAATAAAGCGAGCTTGAATAACCCGCCGTCCTTGAACCACCCGCAGCTATTCGCTGCGTTGAGTCAGACTCAGTGCTGGGCGTGCGGGAAAAACAGAAAGACTTCCTGCCCGTCGCGCAGCACATGTGTGCGCACTCCATGGGGCAAGGTCAGTTTGGTGCGCACATGACCGAACGGCAACCCGGTCAGCACGGGCACGCCATGCGGTTTGAGCTGCGCACGTAGCCAATCCACCGCAGCGTTGAGGTCGTAGCCAGCATCGTGCGCGCTGAGTTTGTAGGCTGTGAACTGCCCAAGCAACACCGCCTTCTGGCGCTGGGCCACACCGGCATGGAGCAACTGGCTGAACATGCGCTCGACGCTGTAGGGGTGTTCGTTCACATCCTCCAGAAACAGCACCCCGTTGGCGCGAGGGAGATACGGTGTGCCGATCAGGCTGGTCACCATGGCCAGATTGCCGCCCCAAAGCACGCCCTCAACGTCAAGACCGTGCGGGGCATCGTCGCAGGCAAAGCCCACCGCTTCCAGGGTGCCGTCGGCCGCATCCAGAAAGCTGTCGACGGTAATGTCATCGGGCTTCTTGTCGCCAAAGTCGTAAGAGGCCATCGGCCCACTGAACGTGACTGCGCCCGTTTTTGCGAGCAAGGCCAGTTGCAGGGCGGTGAAATCACTGTGCCCGACCCACATCTGCTTGCGCCCTTTGATGGCTTGTGCCAGCAGGTCATAGTCAATAGCCTGCAGCAGACGGCTCAGACCATAACCCCCGCGGGTCATCATCACCACATCGGCCTTGCTGCGCGCCGCATCGTGGATCGCGCGCAGACGCTGTGCATCGGTCCCGGCAAAGCGCTGCACGCGCGCCACGACTTGCGCACCGACCTGTACGCGAAAGCCCAACGCTTGCAGATGTGCCTTGGCCACCTCCAGACGCGGCGGCTCCTGCACGGCGCCCGCGGGTGAGACGAGGCGCAGCAAACCGCGACGGGATTTCAGGTCGGGGACGGATTCGATATCTGGCATGAACAAGGCCGCAAAGGGTTGAGGATGAGAAAAGACGATAAATCAGGAAAGAGGCGGCTCGATATCCAGCTCGGTCACCTCGATGCCCGAGAGGCAGGCGTCGTGCACAGATTCCTCCGGCCGCTTTTGCTCCTTGCGACGAGCCCGGAAGAAATCCTGAAGCAGCGCGCTGCAGGCCTCTTGCTCGATCTCGGGCGTGATGTCGCAATGGTGGTTCAGACGGGGCTCTGCAAACAGATCCACCACACTGCCGGCGGCTCCCGTCTTGGGGTCTCGCGCGCCGAACACCACACGGGCAAAGCGTGCATGCAATAAAGCCATGGCGCACATCGCACAGGGCTCCAGCGTGACGTACAGCGTGCACTCCGGCAAACGGTAGTTGCCCAGCAGATGGGCCGCCTGCCGAAGCGCCACGATTTCTGCGTGAGCCGTGGGGTCGTGGTCGCCGATCGGCCGGTTGTAGCCGGTGGCAATGACCTTGCCGTCCTTCACGATCACGGCGCCCACCGGCACTTCGCCCAGCAGCCAGGCATTCTGTGCCTGGTCTAGCGCCAGACGCATGAACGCGCGGTCAGCCTCGAGATCGGGTGTAAACGTCGGCGTCATGGGTTTTTACTCGGGCACGCTTGCCGGCCGCGCCTTCAGCGCCTTGTCGAGCGATTGCTTGAATTGCTTGAGCGCGGCCGACGCCGGCTGCCCTTCGTCACCACGCGCAGCCGCAGCAGACGGCGACGTCGCCACCCCGACCTGCCCGGCGAGTTGGGTGCGCACCAGCCAGACGATGATCAGCAGCGTCAGCAGCAAACCGATGAGTCCGAACAGCAGGCGCATCTTGCTTCACTCCCACTCGATGGTCGCCGGCGGCTTGGAGCTGACGTCGTAGGTCACGCGGTTGATGCCGCGCACCTCGTTGATGATGCGGCTGGACACTTTCTTGAGCAGCGCGTAGGGCAGCTCGGCCCAGTCGGCGGTCATGAAGTCGCTGGTCTGCACCGCGCGCAGCGCCACCACATAGTCGTAGGTGCGGCCATCGCCCATCACGCCCACGCTTTTGACCGGCAGAAACACGCTGAAGGCCTGGCTGGTCAGCTCGTACCAGCTCTTGCCGGAATTCGGGTCAAGGGTCGAACGCAACTCTTCGATAAAGATGGCGTCGGCCCGGCGCAGCAGGTCGGCGTACTCCTTCTTCACCTCGCCCAGAATGCGCACGCCCAGCCCCGGGCCGGGGAAGGGGTGGCGGTAGACCATTTCGGGCGGCAGGCCCAGCGCCACGCCCAACTCGCGCACTTCGTCCTTGAACAGTTCGCGCAGGGGCTCCAGCAGTTTCAGGCCGAGTTGCTCGGGCAGGCCGCCCACATTGTGGTGACTCTTGATCGTGACCGCCTTCTTGCTTTTGGCGCCGCCCGACTCGATCACGTCCGGGTAGATGGTGCCCTGCGCCAGCCACTTCGCGCCCTTGGCGCCGTCGCCTTTGAGCTTGGCAGCCTCGGTCTTGAACACATCGACGAACAGGCCGCCGATGATCTTTCGTTTTTTCTCGGGATCAGTCACACCCGCCAACTGGCCCAGGAACAGCTCGCCGGCGTCCACACGGATCACCTTGGCGTGCAATTTGCCCGCGAACATGTCCATCACCAGGTCGCCCTCGTTCAGGCGCAGCAGGCCGTGATCGACGAACACGCAGGTGAGTTGATCGCCGATGGCGCGGTGAATCAGCGCCGCCGCTACCGAAGAATCGACACCGCCCGACAGTCCGAGGATGACCTCCTCGTCACCGACCTGCGCGCGAATGCTCTGCACCGCCTCAACGATGTAATCGCCCATGACCCAGTCGCCGCGGCAGCCGCAGATCTCGCGCACGAAACGTGTGAGCATGGCCTTGCCCTGCACGGTGTGGGTGACTTCGGGGTGAAACTGCACGGCGTAGTAACCGCGCGCCTCGTCGGCCATACCCGCGATGGCGCAACTCGGCGTGGACGCCATGAGATTGAACCCCGGCGGCATATCGGTCACCTTGTCGCCGTGGCTCATCCACACTTTGAGCATGCCGTGGCCTTCGGCCGTGCTGAAATCTACGATGCCGTCGAACAGCCGGGTGTGACCGCGGGCGCGCACTTCGGCATAACCAAACTCGCGGTGGTCGCTCCATTCCACCTTGCCGCCCAGTTGGGCCGCCATGGTCTGCATGCCATAGCAAATGCCCAGTACGGGCACGCCGGAATCCCACACGGCTTGCGGCGCGCGCAATTCGTGGTCTTCGTAAGTGCTGCCGTGGCTACCCGAGAGAATGATGCCCTTGGGCGCGAACTCGCGCACGAAAGCATCGCTCACATCACAAGGGTGAATTTCGCAGTACACCTGCGCCTCGCGCACGCGGCGGGCGATGAGTTGCGTGACCTGGGAGCCGAAGTCGAGAATGAGAATTTTGTCGTGCATGAAAGCAAGCGTCGGCACGAAGCCGACGATGTGGATGAGAGTTCAGTCGACGTGATAGTTGGGCGCTTCCTGCGTGATCTGCACGTCGTGGACATGGCTTTCACGCATGCCCGCCGCGGTGATCTGCACAAACTCGGCCTGCCCGCGCATCGCATCGATCGTGCCGCAGCCGCAATAGCCCATGGACGAACGCACGCCCCCGACCAGTTGGTAGATGATGGCGATCAGCGGCCCTTTGTGCGGCACGCGCCCTTCGATGCCCTCGGGCACGAATTTTTCGTTGCCCGAGGCCGAAGTCGTCTCGGCGCCATCCTGAAAATAGCGATCCGCCGAACCCGCCTTCATCGCCCCGATGGAGCCCATGCCCCGATAGCCCTTGTAGGCGCGACCCTGATAAAGAATGGCCTCGCCCGGCGCCTCTTCGGTGCCCGCGAACATGCTGCCCATCATGACGGTGGACGCGCCCGCAGCGATCGCCTTGGCGATATCACCCGAGTAGCGGATGCCGCCATCTGCGATCAACGGTACGCCGCTGCCCTCAAGGGCCTTGGAAACATTGGCAATGGCGGTGATCTGCGGCACGCCCACCCCGGCGATGATGCGGGTGGTGCAGATCGAGCCCGGCCCGATGCCGACCTTCACCCCATCCGCCCCGGCCTCGACCAAGGCCAGCGCTGCGGCGCCCGTGGCGATATTGCCGCCAACGACCTCGATCTGCGGAAAGTTGCGTTTCACCCAGCGCACTCGGTCGAGAACCCCCTGGCTGTGTCCGTGCGCGGTATCGACCACGATCACGTCGACGCCGGCGTTGGCCAGCGCCTCCACGCGCTCTTCGGTGCCTTCGCCCACGCCCACCGCAGCGCCCACGCGCAGCTTGCCTTGCGGGTCGCGGGCGGCATTCGGGCGTTCGGTGGCCTTTTGAATGTCCTTGACGGTCATCAGCCCGCGCAACTCGAACTCGGCGTTGACCACCAGAACACGCTCCAGGCGATGCTGATGCATCAAGGCCTTGGCCTGCTCCAGCGGCGCACCCTCGGGCACGGTGACCAGTCGTTCACGCGGCGTCATGATGTCGCGCACCGGGGTATCGAGACGGGTCTCGAACCGCAGGTCGCGGTTGGTCACGATGCCCACCACCTTGCCGTTTTCGATCACCGGAAACCCGGAAATGCCATGCTGGCGCGACAGCTGCATCACGTCGCGCACCTTGACGATAGGCGAAATGGTGATCGGATCGCGCAGCACGCCCGACTCAAAACGCTTCACCCGCGCCACTTCGGTGGCTTGCGCCTTGGCGGTGAAATTTTTGTGAATGATGCCGATGCCGCCCTCCTGCGCCATGGCGATCGCCAGACGCGACTCCGTCACTGTGTCCATCGCGGCGGACACCAGAGGAATGTTGAGGGAAATATTGCGAGTCAAACGAGTCGCAAGGATGGTGTCTTTGGGTAACACCTGGGAATATGCGGGGACCAACAACACATCGTCGAAAGTCAGCGCTTTTCCTACAAGACGCATAGATGCCTCCGTGCAAAAGGAAATTATAGGGCGCTCGTTACGGCGGGCTCGGCGCAGCAACGAATCAACCGATGGGCCGCACAACCGCGTTAAGCTAGCAGCCTGTCTTGACCACTGCGACTTTGGGACTCTTTATGCGCACTCTCGCACCTGCTCCACTACTTCGCGTTTTCAGCAGCGCACTGTTTCTGGCCATGGCCCTGATGGGGATGACGTCTGCCCACGCCGCGCAGTGGAAATGGCGCGATGCCAGCGGCGTGGTGCATTACAGCGACCAGCCGCCCCCGGCCAACATCCCCGCCAGCAACATTCTGCTGCGCCCCACAGCGAACGCCGCCGTTCCAGCCGCCGCAAGTCACTCGGCATCGCAGCCCCAAGTCGGCGAAACACCGCAGCACCAAGCCAGCAGCGAGTTGGAAAAGAAAATCGCTGAACAGAAAAAGGCCGAGCAAGCCGCGCAGGAACAGGCCAAACTACAGCAGCAGCAGGCCCAGGCGCTTGTGAACCAGCAGAACTGCCTGCAGGCGCAAAAGCAACTCCAGGTACTCGATAGCGGTCAACGCATGGTGCAAGTCGACGCCCAAGGCCAGCGCGTCATCATGGACGATGCGCAACGTGCCGCAGAACGCGCCAAGATCGCCGGGCTCATTTCGCAGTATTGCCGCTGAGTTGGCCACGAATTGCGGCCCATGAGCTGCCAGCGAACACCGAGATCAGATTTTCCAGCGCTCGGCCAGACGGCTCGGACGTAGCACGTCGTACTCTTCGAAAGGCTGGTGTATCCAGGGGCTCGTGGGCAGCATGTCCACGTAGTACTCGGGCAGATAGGTCGAAATGCCCTTGACCCAGATGACGGCGCTGCGCAGATCGGTAATCTTTCCGGCGCTGCGCAAATGGTTTTCAACGGCATTCAAGGTCTCGCCCGAATCGGCCAGATCATCAACGAGCAGCACGCGCCCTTCAAGTTCCCCGCGCGGCAGCGTGATGTAGCGGGCGATGTCCAGACGGCCCTGCACCGTTCCGGCACTCTCGCGGTAGGAACTGGTGGACATGATGGCCAGGGGTTTGTCGAAAATCCGCGACAGAATGTCTCCAGGCCGCACTCCGCCTCGCGCCAGGCAGAGGATCTGATCGAACTCCCAGCCCGAGGCATGCACCTTGAGGGCGAGTTTTTCGATCAGGGCGTGGTATTCGTCCCAGGAAACATAGAGATGCTTGCCGTCCTCGCTGAGCATGGCCGAACCTTTGTGAACGTGTGGAAAATGAAATCTGCCGGAGCGCACTGAACGCTCAAGCCTGAAACGGATGCCGCAGCACAATGGTGTGATCGCGGTCGGGGCCGGTCGACACCATGTCGATCGGCGCGCCGATCAACTCGCCCACCCGCTGCAGATAGCTGCGCGCCGCGGCAGGCAGTTGATCCCAGGTCGTGAGGCCCTTGGTGCTTTGCGTCCAGCCCGGAAAATCTTCGTAGATCGGTTCGCAGCGCTCGATCTCGTCGGCATCGAGCGGGAGCACGTCACGCCGTTCGCCGTCGAGCATATAGCCCACACAGGCGCGGATGGTCGGCAGGCCGTCGAGCACATCGAGCTTGGTGATGCACAGCCCCGACACGCCGTTGATGATGACTGCCCGCTTGAGCGCCGCAACATCCAGCCAGCCACAGCGGCGCGCACGCCCCGTCACCGTGCCGAACTCCTGACCCACGCTGGAGAGGTGATGCCCCACGCTGCCCGCCTCCGTGGTGGGCAACTCCGTCGGGAAGGGGCCGCTGCCCACCCGGGTGGTGTACGCCTTGGTGATGCCCAGCACATAGTGCAGCATGCCGGGGCCGACGCCTGATCCCGCCGCGGCCGTACCGGCCACACAGTTGCTCGAAGTCACGAAGGGATAGGTACCGTGGTCGATGTCAAGCAGCGAACCTTGCGCACCTTCGAACAGCAGGCGATCACTGCGCAGATGGGCCTGATGAATCAGGTAGCCCACGTCGGCCAACAGGGGCCGCACCTGCTCGGCGGATTTGAGCAGTTGATCCATCACCATCCCGGCATCGAGCGGGTCGGTGTGCAGATAATTCTTCAACACAAAATTGTGCAGATCGAGCACTTCTGCAAGCTTGGCCTGCAGGCGCTGCGGATGCTTGAGGTCCTGCAGACGGATGGCGCGACGGGCCACCTTGTCCTCATAAGCCGGCCCGATGCCCTTGCCGGTGGTGCCGATCTTGCCGCTACCGTCGTTTTCGCGGCGCACCTCGCGCGCTTTGTCGAGCGCCACATGCGTAGGGAGCACGACTGGACAGGATTCGCTGATGTGCAGCCGTGAGCGCACATCCACTCCAGCCGCTTCGAGGCGACCAATTTCAAGCAGCAGATGTTGCGGATCGACCACCACGCCATTGCCGACATAGCAGGCCACGCCCGCGCGCATCACGCCTGAAGGAATGAGCTGCAGCGCGGTTTTCTGCCCGTTGATCACCAGGGTATGACCCGCGTTGTGACCGCCCTGAAAGCGCACCACGCCCTGAGCATGGTCGGTCAGCCAATCGACGACCTTGCCTTTGCCCTCATCTCCCCATTGGGTGCCCACTACGACCACATGACGACCAGTATTCACGCGTTTGTTCTTTCAAGTAAATCCGTCAATCCAACGATAGCGTTGGGGAAGATCAGCCGCGATCTTCAACCAGCCAGGCGCCGGCTCGCTGAACAAGCTGGCGGCGGAAGGCGCTTGCTTCGTGCGCCTGACCAGGGGGTAATTGCACCACGGTTTCGCCCCGGCGTCGCAAATCGGCGACAGCCTCCGGCAAACCAGATGCGGTTGACCACTCCGCCGCAATGGCGGCGCTGGCCTGCGGGGCGGCGGCGAAGCCCGCCACTTCGCGCAAGTCCATGGAGAATCCGGTGGCAGCGCGCGGTCGGCCAAAGCTGGCGCCGACTTCGTCGTAGCGCCCGCCACGCGCCACGGCATTGGCATAGCCTTGTGCGTACACGCTGAAAATCACCCCGCTGTGATAGCGATAACCGCGCATATCGGCCAGATCGATCTGCACCTGCGCGCCCTGCTGCTGGTGGTGGCGAGCCAGCACCGACAGATCGTCGAGCGCCTGGGAAATGAGTGCATGCTGCGGCAACACGCGGCGCGCCTCAAGCAGCACGTCCGCATCGCCGTACAGCTCGGGCAGGGCGAGAATGGCTGCGCGTTGGGTTGGCGTGCAGTCGCGCGTCAGCAACCGCAGTTCTCCGGCATCCTTGCTGGCCAGTGCATCGAGAATCGCTTCCATGTCTTGCGGCCCGAGCAGCAAGCCGGACAGCACGCCACGCACGATGCGATTGTCGGCCAGATCGAGCGCAGCCCGCTCCACCCCGGCCAGTCGCAGGCAGTCCAGCGCAAGCTGCTGCACTTCGAGATCGGCTTCCAGACCGGCATGCCCGTACAGCTCGGCGCCAAATTGCAGAATTTCCCGGCTGGCGTGCACGCCCTCAGGATGCGTGCGCACCGCGCTGCCGCAATAGCAAACGCGCGTCACGCCGTCCTGATTCAGCAAGTGAGCGTCGATACGGGCGGCCTGCGGCGTCATGTCGGCACGCAAGCCCAGCGCCCGCCCGGATATCTGGTCGACCAGCTTGAACGTCTGCAGATCAAGGTCTTGCCCGGTGCCCGACAGCAGCGAATCGACGAACTCCAACAGCGGCGGCATGACCAGGGCGTAGCCATAGCCCCGCGCCGTATCGAGACAGGCGCGGCGCAGGTGCTCGATCACTGCAGCCTCACGCGGCAACACATCGGAAAAATATTCGGGAAGACGCCAGTTGCTCATAAGACGCGCAGAAAAAGGGGCACGGTCATCCGTGCAACATCCAAGCTTACTTGAGGAGGAACACCAGGAGAAGGCCGATAGCGACGGCGATCAGACCGACGAAGCGCAGTTGACCGTCGGTCAGTGCCATGATCTACCGGAACATGTCTCGCCACTGCCGGGGGAAAAACAGCGGCATCAGGCCTTCGATGACCAGAACCATGCCAATGGCAAGGAGCAAGACGTTCTGCATCGCAGCACAGCATTGAGACCGCCAGAGACCGCCGATTAAGACGGTCTCTGTTGCGGATTTACTTGCCCGGCTTCAAGGCGGCTCCACCCGGCCCCCGGAAGAACTGGAAGAACTGGCTGTTCGGGTCGAGCACCAAGACATCGGACTTGCTGTTGAAGCTGGCGCGATAGGCCTCGAGGCTGCGGTAGAACTCGGCGAATTGCGGGTTCTGTCCGAACGACTTGGCATAGATCGACGAGGCCTCGGCATCACCCTGGCCCTTGATGGTCTGCGCCTTGCTGTACGCCTGTGAAATCACGATTTCACGCTGCTTGTCGGCTTCGGCGCGAATCTTCTCAGCCTCGGCGTAGCCCGTCGAACGCAATTCGTTGGCGACGCGCTGGCGCTCGGCCTCCATGCGTCGATAAACCGACTGGGTGATGGCGGAAACGAAATCCACGCGGGTCAGACGCATGTCGACGATCTGGATGCCCGTTCCATTGATGTCTTTCGCAATGCCGGTCTGCACGTCCTGCATGACCTGATCGCGCTGCGAAGACAACACCTCACGCACGGTGCGACGTGTGATCTGCTCGTTCAGCGCGGCCTTGACGATCTGCGACAGTCGGTCGCCCGCGCGTCGCTGATCGCCGCCATAACTGCGAATGAACTCGGTCGGATTGGTGATGCGCCATTTCAGATACCAGTCCACCACCACGTTTTTCTTCTCGGCCGTGATGAAACGATCGGTCTCGGGGCTTTGCAGGGTCAGGATGCGCTTGTCGAGAAACACCACATTCTCGAAAGGCGCCGGAATCTTGAAATACAAGCCGGGGGTGCTGATGACCCGCTTGATCTGCCCCAAGCCGAACACGGCGGCGAACTGCCGTTGATCGACCACGAACAGGCTGGAAGACAGCAACAGGATGGCCACGACCAGCGCCACGAGAGCCAGAATGATCTTGTTCATTGCTCAGCCCTCACTGGAAGTTGCGCTCGCGCAGGGTATCGCGCGAGGTTCTTGAACTGGAGGGGGCGGTTCCGTCCGACGCGGACGCCGAACTGTCGGCCGTCGCAGGGGCGGTGCCCAGGGAGGCCGCCGGCAAGGTCGGCACGGCGGTGGGAGCAGCGGGCGCGGCCGAGACACTCGTCGGGGCCTTGCCTGCGGATTGCTGCAGCAATTTATCCAGTGGCATGTAGAGGAGGTTATTGTTGTTGCGCGAATCCACCATGACCTTGGAAACGCTGGAAAGAATGTCTTGCATGGTTTGGAGGTACATACGCTCGCGGGTGACTTGCGGCGCCTTTTCGTATTGCTGCAGGATCTGGTCGAAGCGAGACGTATCGCCCTGCGCCTGCGCCACAACCTGCGCGTTGTAAGCCTCGGCGTCCTGGATCAGGCGCGACGCGGTGCCCTGCGCACGGGGAATGACGTTGTTGGCGTAGGCCTGGGCTTCGTTCTTCAGCCGTTCACGGTCTTGTCCCGCCTTGATGGCGTCATCGAAAGCGGCCTGCACCTGCTCCGGGGGCTGCACGTTCTGCAGCGTGACGGTGGTGATGACGATGCCGGTCTTGTAGCGGTCGAGAATTTTCTGCGTCAAACCCTGCACATCGCTAGCCACTTGCTCGCGGCCCTCGTAGAGCACATAGTCGAGCGTCTTGTTGCCCACGACCTCGCGCACCGCGGTTTCAGCCGCCTGCGATACCGCGTCGTCCGGACTGCGGTTGTTGTAAAGGTAGTCCACCACGTTGTCGATGCGGTACTGCACGGCGAAGCGAACATCGACGATGTTCTCGTCTTCAGTCAGCATGGCCGACTCGGGCAAGCCCGTCGCCTTCACCTCGCCGCCGCGCCCGACCTCGACCGACCGAACCTGCGAGACATTGACAATTTCATCAGCCTCGAACGGATAGGGCAGGCGCCAGTGAAAACCGGCGTCGGTGATGTAAGCCAGTTTGCCAAAACGCGTGACCGCGGCCTGCTGACCCTCCTGCACGATGAAAAAGCCGGAGGACAGCCAGCCCAGCACCCCAATGACCACCAGAATGATGACCCCCACGCCCATGCCCTTGGCTGAGGGATAGAGGTCGGGGCGTTGCGGCGGCGTGCCGCCACCGTTGCCTCCGCCGCGCTTCTTGCCGAACAGGCCGTTGAGCTTGCGGTTGAAATCACGCCAGAGTTCATC
>NZ_JBYCKI010000105.1:0-15708 GCF_057473305.1 Thiomonas sp. TH-17 | reverse complement strand
TTCAAGGTGGACACGGCCTATGCCGATACCACACTGATCACCAAGCCGGGCGGTCTGACAACTCAACCCACGACCGGTGTGCCATCGTCGCAGTCCGGCCCGACCACGGCGCCGGGTGAACAACCAACACAACCGCCTGTTGGCTACGCCCCAACCGTCCCCTTCGTACCCAGCGTTCCGCCAGCGCCTGTGCGCAAGTCACAGCCGGCTGCCGTGCCGTTCGACGAGCAGCCCACGCTGGCGGCGGCCACCCGCTTGAGCGCCGACGCCCTGCCGCCTCACACCTCGGCGCCCTCGGGCGACAGTTGGCTGCGATCGAGCAATGACTTCATGCCCAGCGCCTTCTTTGCCGTGGAAGTGCACGAGGCTCTAAGCTCCAATCCCCTGTTCGATCAGGCGGTGATGGACTTCGCCAACGGTGATGATGTCGCCGCCGAGTCGGCCTTGCGCGACGCCATTTCCAACTCGCAAGATCTGGGTTCCGAGAAAGAGCTCTGGCTGGCGCTGTTTGACCTGTTCCGCGCCTCGGGTCAGATCGACAAGTTCGAGGCCCTTGTGGCCGATTTCGTCAGCCGCTTCCAGACCTCGGCGCCGATGGCCGAAGACGGCCTGCCCGCCCCAGCCGCGGCAGCCGCGCCAGCGCCAAACAACTTCAAGCCCTCGCTGGCATTTTCTGCATCGGTCGATGCGGTCCAGGCCGAGCGTTTGCGCAAACTGCTGCTCAACGCGCCGTCGGCCCTTGAATTGAGCTTCGAGGAAGTGCGCACCATCACGCCAACCGCCTTGCCCACGCTGGTGGAGTCGCTGAAAACAATCAATAACGCCGTCTGCACGGTCACCCTGCACGGTGCGGATGCGCTGCTGTCTCTTTGTCAGGCGCAGGCGCCCGCCATGCAGCGTGAGGCCGATCCGCAATGGTGGGCCTTGCGTCTGGAGTTGCTGCGCCTGGTCAACCAGCAGGACGATTTCGACGCCATCGCGCTCGACTACTGCGTGACCTACGAAATCTCGCCCCCCACCTGGGAGGCCAGCCGCGCCAAGGTCGAACTCGTCGGCGTGGACGACAATGCAGCGCCTTCGGCAACAACAGCCCCGGCCGAATTCCAGAACTCCGGGGTCAGTCCGAATTCCGTGTTAGGCAATGGCGGCTCGCGCTCGGCGCAGTTGCATCTCAGTGGCGAGATACTCGGCAGTTCCAGCGCCTTCCTGGGCCCGCTGGAGCAGGCGGCCAAAGAGCATGAACAGATGAGCATTTCACTGCGCCAGTTGCGCCGTATCGATTTTTCGAGCGCAGGCGCCCTGCTCAACTGGGCCATGATGCAACACGATCTGGGCAAGACCCTGCAGTTCACCGGCGTACACCGGCTGATCGCCGGCCTGTTCAGCATCCTCGGTTTGCACGAACACGCCCTCATCCAACTGCGGCGCGACTGAACAGCGGCGCTCTGGGGCCGTGTTCATGGGGGATGCGTCACGCTCCCCCTTGAGTTTTCCCCTCTCATCCTTACATCCCTGCATGGACCAATATCACGGCACCACCATACTCAGCGTGCGCCGCGGCGCCACCGTTGCCCTGGGCGGCGACGGGCAGGTGACGCTTGGCAACATCGTCGTTAAATCCACTGCGCGAAAAGTGCGCAGGCTCTACAACAACCAGATTCTGGCCGGTTTTGCCGGGGGAACGGCCGATGCTTTCACGCTGTTCGAGCGCTTCGAAGCCAAGCTGGAGAAGCACCAGGGGCAATTGCTGCGCAGCGCGGTCGAACTGGCCAAAGACTGGCGCACCGACCGCATGCTGCGCCGCCTGGAAGCGATGCTCTCGGTGGCCGATGCCGAGCACTCGCTCATCATCACGGGCAACGGCGATGTGCTCGAACCCGAATACGGCATCGTCGCCATTGGTTCCGGCGGCGCCTATGCCCAGTCGGCCGCCCGAGCCTTGCTGGAACACACCACGCTGAGCCCGCGCGAGATCGTCGCCCAATCGCTGAAGATTGCGGGCGACATCTGCATCTACACCAACCAGTCGCACACCATCGAAACACTGGGTGAGTAAGACCATGAACATGACTCCCCGCGAAATCGTCTCCGAGCTCGACCGTTTTGTCATCGGCCAGACCAAGGCCAAGCAGGCAGTGGCCATCGCCCTGCGCAACCGCTGGCGCCGCCAGCAGGTAGCCGAGCCGCTGCGGCACGAAATCACCCCGAAAAACATTCTGATGATCGGCCCCACCGGCGTGGGCAAGACGGAGATTGCTCGCCGACTGGCCAAGCTGGCCGACGCGCCCTTTATCAAAATCGAGGCCACCAAGTTCACCGAAGTGGGCTACGTCGGGCGCGATGTGGACACCATCATCCGCGACCTGATGGAAGCAGCCGTGAAGCTGGCGCGCGAAACCGCCATGCGCCAGCAACGCACCCGAGCCGAAGACCGCGCTGAAGACCGCATTCTCGACGTTCTGCTGCCCGCACCGGCAGATTCCAGCGGTCACACCACGTCGGTCACCGAGACCAATCCCACGCGCCAAATGTTGCGCAAGCGCCTGCGCGAGGGCCAGCTCGATGACAAGGAAATCGAGATCGATCTCGCCGTGCATCCGGCCAGCGTGGACATCATGGGCCCGCCCGGCATGGAGGACATGACCGAGCAGATCCGCTCAATGTTCGCCAATATGGGCCAGACGCGCAGCAAGACGCGCAAGGTGACGGTGCGCGAAGCGCAGAAGCTGCTGATCGACGAAGAGGCCGCCAAACTGGTGAACGAAGACGAGATCAAGGCCGGCGCGCTGCGCGCGGTGGAGCAGAACGGTATCGTGTTCCTCGACGAGATCGACAAGGTCGCCTCGCGCAGCGATACACAGGGCGCCGATGTGTCGCGCCAGGGCGTGCAGCGCGATCTGCTGCCGCTGGTCGAAGGCACGACGGTGAGCACCAAATACGGCATGGTGCGCACCGATCACATCTTGTTCATCGCCAGCGGCGCGTTTCACGTCGCCAAGCCTTCTGACCTGATTCCCGAGCTGCAGGGCCGCTTCCCCATTCGGGTCGAACTGGAATCGCTCTCAGTTGCCGATTTCGAGGCCATTCTCACCAGCACCGACGCCAGCCTCACCAAGCAGTACGCCGCGTTGCTGGCCACCGACGGCGTGCAGGTCGAGTTCACCGCTGACGGTATTCGCCGCATGGCAGAAGTGGCGTTTCAGGTGAACGAAAAAACCGAGAACATCGGCGCGCGGCGGCTGCACACGGTGATGGAGCGGCTGCTCGAAGAGGTGTCGTTTCACGCCGATGGGGCGCAGCACAGCACCGTGAAAGTCGATGCGGCGATGGTCAACGAACGTCTGGGCGACATCGCCCGCGACGAAGATCTGTCGCGCTACGTGCTTTGATCCGTCTGCGGCGGCTGCGCGTTCCCAGCGATGCACAGCAGGCCTTCGAACACCAGATGTTCGACATGCTGATGCGGCAAACCCAGCGCATCGCGTAGCTTGGGCGCCGCGCCGCCGGTCAGCAGCACAACCACCTCGCCGGCTTCCCGCGCCTGCAGTCGCGCATGCATCTGCCGCGCAGCCCCAGCAATGGCCAAGGCGCCGCCAGTCATCAAGGCATCGCTGGTATTGGTCGGAAATTCCGCGATGTCGCCTTCGGGCACGCGCAGCCCTGCCGTGCCCATCTCCAGCGCCTTGAGCATCAACCCAAAGCCGGGCAGGATGATGCCGCCGATGAACACCCCTTCGCGGCTGAGGCAATCGACAGTGACGGCCGTACCCACGCTGATGACCATCGCCGCCTGATCGGGCGCGCGCTGGCGCGCGCCCAGTTGCGCCGCCCAACGATCCGCCCCCAGCAATGAGGGCACGGCATAGCTGTTGCGCAGTCCGCATTGTTCAGCCTGCGCGCTGATCCAGTTGCAGCGCAGCCCTAGCGCATCAAGCTCGGCACATACCCGCGCGGTGACCACCGCACCGGCCACGGCACAACCGATCACCCGCTCGGCGCGGGGCTGTGCCGCCAGCACGCGGCTGAGTTGATCGACCTCTTCCAGCAGCATGGCCCCGCCGGCGAGCAACTCCGCGTTGCGTTGCGGGCGCGCATAGAGCCCCCATTTCAGCCGAGTATTGCCAACATCGAGAACGAGAAGATGCATCCGGGTAGCGCGTCAGGAATTGAGGTTTTCTAAACCATAGCAGAGCAAACCCGCGAATCTGCTGCCAGGGCTGCGCGGGCGCATCAGCGCAATTTGGCCCCATCTTCTGCCGCGAGTTCCCGATCCCGAAGGCCCTTGGCATCCAGGGTACCGAACCCGTTGAAGTAGGCATTGAGCAAAAACGCCACCACGGCGGTGAGCAGAATGCCGCTATGCAGCATGGGCGCAAGAACTTCGGGGAAGTGGATGAAAAATTGCGGCGCCACCAGAGGAATCATGCCAAAACCAATGCCCAGTGCGACGATGAGCAGGTTGTTGCGATTGTTCTTGTAATCAACCTCGCTGAGGATACGGATGCCCGTGGCCGCCACCATGCCGAACATGGCGATACCGGTGCCGCCCAGCACAGGCTGGGGGATAGCCGCCACCAGCGCGCCCAGTTTGGGCATCAGCCCAAGCAGCAGCATGATGACGCCGCCGGTCACTGTCACCCAGCGGCTGCGCACTCCGGTCATGCCCACCAGGCCGATGTTCTGCGAAAACGAAGTAGTAGGAAAGGTGTTGAACATCCCGGCCAGGATGGTGCCCAAGGCATCGACCCGCAGACCGCGCCCCAGCTCGGTGCGACCCACCTTCCGCCCGACAATGTCGCCCAGCGCGAAGAACATGCCGGCCGACTCGACGAACACCACCAGTTCCACCACGCACAGGGTCACGATCGGGCCGATGGCGAATTGCGGCGCACCAAACTGAAACGGCATGACCAGATGGAAAGCATCGGCCTTGGCGACCTGATCGAAATGCATCAGCCCCAGCAAGGCGGCCGCCACGCTGCCAAGCACCAGACCGATCAGCACCGAAATGTTTTTCAGGAAATTGCGGCCGAATTTGCTGATGAACAGAATGACCACCAGAACGAACAGGGCGATGCCCAGGTTTTCCATCGAGGCATAAGCCGGGTTGGGCACCAGGCTACCTGCGGCCGCGTGCGGTGAGGTATCGGCAATCATGGGTTTGAGCCACGCCCCACCGACAGCCCACTGAATGCCGACCTGCATGAGCGAGATGCCGATGATGGTGATGACCGAGCCGGTGACCACAGGCGGAAACATACCCATCAGGCGGCAGGCAAAAGGCACGATCAGCAGCCCGAATACGCCTGCGGCGATGATGGCGCCGAAGATGTCCTGCAGGCCCATGCCGGGCGTGGTGGCGATGGCGATCATCGGCGTGACCGAGGCGAAGGTCATGCCCATCATCACCGGCATGCGAATGCCGAACCAGGGCGTGAGCCCGAGCGACTGAATGACGCTGGTCACCCCGCAGATGAACAGGTCGGCAGTGATCAACAAGGCGATCTGCTCCACCGGCAGCTTCAGCGCCGAGCCGATGATCAGCGGCACCGCCACGGCGCCCGCGTACATCACCAGCACATGCTGGATGCCCAGCGCCACCAGCTTGCCAGCGGGCAAAACTTCATCAACCGGATGCGGCGCGTTTTCAGATACCGCCGGCGCGATGGCTGGGTTCATGGAGGTCTCCTGTTGACTGTTTTGTGTCGTGGCGAACGTCGTCGCGATGTCTCAGGGCTTGGCGCCGTCTTTGATCCACTGACCGATTTCGGCGCGCTCCAGATCGGTCATCTGCGTAGCGTTGTTCAGCGGCATGGCCTTGAGCACCACCACCTGCTGATAAATCGCCTGCGCGTGGCTAACGATGTCCGGCGCCGAATCCAGACGCACCCCTTTACTGGCCGCCGCACCGGAGTGACACAACAGGCAGCGCTCCTGCACGATGTGCTGCACCTGCGCGAACGTGACCGGTTTCGCGTTGGCCAACGAGGGCTGCGGCTTGGGCGCGAGCGCTACGGCCACGGCCAAAATGAGGCCGCCACCCACGATCCAGTATTGCCACTTCCAGGTGCCTTTGTGTTTGAGCACGAAGAATTGGCGGATGAGCGCGCCGGCCAGCATCATCAGCACCAGCACCAGCCAGTTGTTCGGCGCGTCGTACACGAAGCTGTAATGGTTGGACAGCATGGCGAACAGCACCGGCAGGGTGAAGTAGGTGTTGTGCACGCTGCGCTGCTTGCCGCGCTTGCCGTCCATCGGGTCGGGCGTCTGCCCGGCGCGCATGGCCGCCACTACCCGGCGCTGACCGGGGATGATCCAGAAAAACACATTGGCACTCATCGAGGAGCCGAGCATGGCGCCGATGATCAGAAACGCCGCCCGCCCGGCAAACAAATGGCAGGCCAGCCAGGCCGCAATGACCACATACGCCGCGACCAGAATGCCCACGGTGAGGTCGCCATTTTTGCCTTGGCCGAACACGCGGCAAATGCCGTCATAGACCAACCAGCCGACAACCAGAAAGCCCAGCATGGCTGCCACCGCGTACCCCGGCGAACTCCAGGCAAACACCCGCGGATCGACGATGAAAATGCCAGCGTGATAGAAGTAAAGCACGCAGAGCAGTGCAAACCCTGAGAGCCAGGTGGAATAGCTCTCCCAATAAAACCAGTGCAGATGCTGTGGCAGGTTCTTCGGTGCGACCATGTATTTCTGCGGGTTGTAGAAGCCCCCGCCATGCACCGCCCACAGTTCCCCATCCACGCCTCTGGCTTTCAGTTCCGGATCGTTGGGCTTCTCCAGACTGTTGTCGAGCCAGACGAAGTAAAACGAAGAACCGATCCAGGCAATCGCCACAATGACGTGCAGCCAGCGCAGCAGCAGATCGGCCCAGTTCATGGCGTAGGGCAGGATGGTGGTCATCAAGTCGCTCATCATGACGTCTCCTAAAAGGTCATATGAAGTCGACTTTCGCCACTGCAGGCCCTGCGAAAGTCTGTCGGATCGCGTGCCATCTTCAATGGCGCACCGCGCTGCGGCGATCCTGGTTCAAGCGGCGGCTGTATCAACTACCGCGATAAGTCGAATAACTCCAGGGCGACACCAGCAAGGGCACGTGATAGTGCTGCTGCGCATCGGCTACGCCGAACTCCAGGGGAATCTGATCGAGAAACGGAGGCTCTTGCAAGACCAGGCCGAGCGCCCTGAAATAAGCGCCGACCTGGAACACCAGCCGGTATCTTCCGGGATGCAGATCGGCGCCTTGCAGCAGCGGCGCATCGCAACGCCCGTCGGCATTGGTCTGCACGGAACGCAACAGCACCCACTCTGAGCGCCCCCAGGGCCGGGCTACGCCCAGCCCGCCCCCCGTGGGGGTCAAGGAAACTTGGGACGGCCCGGCGTTTCCTTGAGAGCCTTGCTCGGCGTACAGATCAATCTGCACGGCAGCGGCCGGCCGTCCATGCGCGGTGTCGAGAATGTGTGTGGTCAAGGCGCCCATTGTGGTCATCGATCCATTCGTTGATTTTGGCCTACACTTTTTGCATACAATTGAAATTTAAGTTGTATGCTATTGCAAGTCAAACAGAATCACAACAATGCAAGTGAACACGCCCTGGAGATAGCAAACACCGTGCCGGAAAACATCGCAAGGAGTGAAACCATGACTGCAAGCCGCAAAAAAATCTCGAAGGCCCAACAAGCCCCTGCTGGGACGATAGTGAGTGCGGTGGCTGCAGCCGAAAGCCCGCTGGCCGACTCGACGCAGACCATCGTCGCGGCCATCACCGCAGCCATCATCGAACACCGTCTGGCGCCCGGCGCCAAGCTCACCGAGCAGAAGATTGCGGCGATCTACGGGGTTTCGCGCACCATCGTGCGGCAAGCCTTGTTTCAGCTCGCGCGCGATCATCTGGTCACGCTGGAGCCCGCGCGGGGCGCTTTCGTCTCGCAGCCTTCGGTGGAAGAGGCGCAGCAGGTGTTCGCGGTGCGTCGCATGCTTGAGCAGCATCTGATCGAGGCGTTTTGCGAGCAGGCCGTGCCGAGCGATTTCCGCGCCCTGCGAGCCCACCTCAAGCAGGAACAGGCCGTGGTCAGCCGGGTGGATGTGACGGGCCGCACCCGGCTGCTGGGCGATTTCCATGTGCTGATGGCCGAGCGCATCGGCAACCATGTGCTGGCGCAGATTCTGTCGGAGCTGATCTCGCGCTGCGCCCTCATCACGCTCATGTACCAATCGTCGCGCGCGGCGCAGCACTCGTCCGACGAACACGTCGACATCCTCAAGGCCCTGGAGGCGCGCGACGTTGCCAAGGCCAAGGCGCTGATGGAAGCCCATCTGCTGGCCACTGAAAGCAGCCTGCTCTATCACCCGAGAACCAGCAGCGCCGATCTCGCCCAGGTGTTGGGTAATTACGCGGCTTGAGAGGGTGTGAACAAATCCGCCGAACCGAGTTCATCATGTCCACCCCACCCTATCCCCGCGATCTCGTCGGCTACGGCCGCAACCCGCCCCAGGCCAACTGGCCGGGCAAGGCCCGCGTGGCGCTGCAGTTCGTGCTCAATGTCGAAGAGGGCGGCGAGAACTGCGTGCTGCATGGCGACGCGGGCAGCGAGCAGTTCCTCTCCGAACTGTTCAATCCCGCCGCCTACCCGGCGCGGCACCTCAGCATGGAGAGCATTTACGAATACGGATCGCGCGTCGGCGTGTGGCGCATCCTGCGCGAGTTCGAGCGCCGCGGCTTGCCGCTGACGGTCTTCGGCGTGGGCATGGCCTTGCAACGCACACCCGATCTGGCCCGCGCCTGCGTGGAACTCGGCCATGAAATCGCCTGTCACGGCTGGCGCTGGATTCACTATCAAAACCTCGACGAAGCCACCGAACGCGAGCACATGCGGCTGGGCATGGAGGCGATTGAAGCTCTCTGCGGCGAGCGTCCGCTGGGCTGGTACACCGGCCGCGACAGTCCCAACACCCGCCGCCTGGTGGCCGACTTCGGCGGCTTCGCCTACGACAGCGACTATTACGGCGACGACCTGCCGTTCTGGCTGCAGGTGCGCAAGACCGACGACAGCCTTGCGCCCCATCTGGTCGTGCCCTACACCCTCGACAGCAACGACATGCGCTTCGCTCTGCCCCAGGGTTTCGCGCAGGCCGAAGACTTCTACATCTACCTACGCGACAGCTTCGACGCGCTCTACGCCGAAGGTGAAGACCGCCCGAAAATGCTCAGCATCGGCATGCACGCGCGCCTGCTGGGCAGGCCCGGCCGCATCCGCGCGTTGCAGCGCTTTCTCGACCATGTGCAGCGCCACGACCGGGTGTGGATCGCGCGCCGCATCGACATTGCACACCACTGGCGCGCCGAGCATCCCTTCGATGCGGCCACCGCTTTTGTCTGGGAGTGATCATGCCTACTCTGGCTGAACTCAACGCCGCGTCGGCGCCGGCTTTCACCGACCTGCTCGACGGCGTTTATGAACACTCGCCCTGGATTGCCGCGCGCACTTGGGCGGCCCGCCCCTTTGCCACCCTGGCCGCGCTCAAGGCGGCGCTGGTGCAGACGGTGCGCCAGGCCAGCCGCGATGAACAGCTCGGGCTGATTCGCGCCCACCCGGAGTTGGCGGGCAAGGCGGCCGTGGCGGGCCAGCTCACGGCCGAATCCACGGATGAACAATCGCGCGCCGGGCTGTCGCATTGCACCCCCGAAGAGTTCACCCGCATCAACGCGCTGAATGCCGAGTACACCGCGCGCTTTGGCTGGCCGTTCATCCTCGCGGTGCGCGGGCCGCGCGGCGCCGGGCTGAGCCGGGCGCAGATCATCGCCACGCTGGAACGCCGCATCGACAACCCGCCGGACTTCGAATTTGCCGAAGCCCTGCGCCAGATCCACCGCATCGCCGAACTGCGGCTGAACGACAAATTCGGCTTCGTGCCGGAACAAGGCAACCGCGTGTGGGACTGGTGTGAACACCTCGCCACGCACAGCGAACCGGCATGGAAAGAACGCGGCGAACTCACCACCACCTACCTCACCGACGCGCATCGCGCCGCAGCCGCCGAGATCGCCGCCACCATGCGCGAATGCGGGTTCGACACGGTGAACTTCGACGCCGTCGGCAATGTGGTCGGCGTCTACCAGGGCAGCGCCCCCGCAGCCCCGCGCCTGCTCACTGGCAGCCACTACGACACCGTGCGCAACGCCGGCAAGTATGACGGCCGCATTGGCCACTTCATTCCCATGGCCTGCGTGCGCGCCATGCACCGCGAGGGTCGGCGCCTGCCCTTCGGCCTCGAAGTCGTGGCCTTCGCCGAAGAAGAAGGCCAGCGCTACAAGGCCACCTTCCTCGGATCGGGCGCGCTAACCGGGGCCTTCAACCCGGCCTGGCTCGACCAGCAAGACCGCGACGGCATCTCCATGCGCGACGCCATGCGACACGCCGGGCTGCCCGCCGACTTGCCCGCCATTGCGGCGCCGCGCCGCGACCCGGCGCGTTACCTCGGCTTCGTCGAAGTGCACATCGAACAGGGCCCGGTGCTGAACGCGCTGGACTTGCCGCTGGGCATCGTCACCTCGATCAACGCCAGCGTGCGCTGTGTGGGCGAGATCATCGGCATGGCCAGCCACGCCGGCACCACGCCGATGAACGCGCGCCGCGATGCCGCCTGCGCCGCCGCCGAGCTGGCGCTGTTTCTTGAGCGCCGCGCCGCGACCGATGGCGACAGCGTCGGCACCGTCGGCCTGCTTGAGGTGCCTGGCGGATCGATCAATGTGGTGCCCGGTCGCTGCCGCTTCAGCCTCGACATTCGCGCGCCCAACAATGCCCAGCGCGACGCCGTACTGACCGACACCCGCACCGAGCTGGCCGCCATTTGCGCACGCCGCAAGCTGCGCTTCACCCTCGAAGAAACCATGCGCGAGCAGGCTGCCACCAGCGACCCGGCGCTGCAACAACGCTGGGAGCGCGCGGTCGCCGCACTCGGCCTGCCGCTGCACCACCTGCCCAGCGGCGCCGGGCACGACGCCATGATGCTGCACACCGTCATGCCGCAGGCCATGCTGTTCGTGCGCGGCGAAAACGCCGGCATCAGCCACAACCCGCTCGAATCCAGCACGGCCGACGATCTCGACCTCGCCTGCGCCGCCTTCCAACATTTACTCGACACCCTCGCCGCATCATGACCGACACCACTCGCGACTCTACGACCTACGCCGCCCTCGACCATTGGGTCGATACCCACTTCGACGAACAGACCCGCATGCTGCAGGAACTGGTGCGCGTGCCCACCGACACCCCGCCGGGCAACAACGCCCCGCACGCCGAACGCACCGCGCAACTGCTGGCCGACTTCGGCATGACGGTCGAAAAAATCGCCGTTCCCTCCGAGGCCTGCAAGGAACAGGGCCTGGAGTCCATCACCAACCTCATCGTGCGGCGCGGCTATGGCTCCGGCGGCCCGGTCATCGCGCTCAATGCCCACGGTGACGTGGTGCCACCAGGCGAAGGCTGGACGCACGCCCCCTATGGCGGCGAGATCGAAGACGGCAAGCTCTACGGCCGCGCCGCCGCCGTGAGCAAATGCGACTTCACCACCTACACCTTCGCCGTGCGCGCCCTCGAGTCGCTGGGCGTGCCGCTCAAGGGCGGCGTCGAACTGCACTTCACTTACGACGAAGAATTCGGCGGCACCCTCGGCCCCGGCTGGCTGCTGGAGCATGGCCTCACCAAACCCGACCTGGAAATTGCCGCCGGCTTCAGCTATCAGGTGGTCAACGCCCACAACGGCTGCCTGCAGCTCGAAGTGACGGTGCACGGCGTCATGGCGCACGCCGCCATTCCGCACACTGGCGTGGACGCACTGCAGGGCGCCGTGGCCATTCTCAATGCGCTCTATGCGCAGAACGCGATCTACCGCAAGGTACATTCGCAGGTACAAGGCATCGACCACCCGTATCTCAACGTCGGACTGATCGAAGGAGGCACCAACACCAACGTAGTGCCCGGCAAGGTAGTGCTCAAACTTGACCGCCGCATGATTCCCGAAGAAGACCCGGCCATGGTCGAGGCCGAGTTGCGACGCGTGATCGAACAGGCCGCCGCCACGGTTCCCGGCATCACCGTGGACATTCGCCGCATGCTGCTGGCGCGTGCGCTCAAACCCATTCCCGGCTTCGAGCGCCTGGCCACGCCGCTACAGCACCATGCGCAAACCCTGTTCGGCGAACCCGTCCCGGTCATCGGCACCCCGCTCTACACCGATGTGCGGCTTTACGCCGAACACGACATTCCCGCCGTAATCTACGGCGCAGGCCCGCGCACCGTGCGCGAGAGCAATGCCAAACGCGCCGACGAACACATCGTGCTCGAAGACCTGCGCCGCGCCACGCAAGTCATCGCCCGCACCCTGTTCGATCTGCTGCGCTGAGTCGCCCTGACCGCAGGCGGTCGAGCCGCGCCAAGCTCTAAACTCCGCACAGTTTCGGACTCGTGCGAGGGATACCGCCATGCGCCCAGAGAGCTTGTTGTTCAAAACCGGAAAGGGACAGGACGAAATCGCCAGGCGGGCGGTGCTGCAATCGCGCGTCTTGCGCAATGTGCTGCTTCTGGTGGATGGCAAACGCGACGTGCAAACCCTGCGCGAGTTGATGCAGGCCATCTCCGCTCCCGAAGACGCGCTGGAGCAACTGCTCGCGCTCGAACTGATCGCCGCACCCGCAGTTCCCGAGCAGCCAGCCGCCGCGCCCACAGTTGAGGAGGAGGTTGACTCATTTCTGCATGACGACAACGAACTCCCCTCCGAACTGGCGCTTGAGATCCCCCACGCCCAGACCGCAAAGGTCAACACCCCTGCCGATTTTTCCAGTCTTTACGAGCAAGTCTATGGCCTGGTGAGCAGCCAGCTCGGCAGGATCAAGGCCTACGGACTGCAACTCAAAATCGAGCAATGCCAAACGCCCGACCAGTTGCTCGCCCTGCTCCCGGAGATCAAGGACGCACTGGCTTCCCGGCATGGCGAGCCCAAGGCCATCGCCCTGCTGCGCCAGCTCGGACGGTAGCGCTGCAAGTGCTCAGTGCGAACCCGAGCGACTCAGTGCGGCGCGAAGAACCATGCGCATACCGCGATCGACGCAACGATGCCCGCCAGATCCGCCGTCAGCGCGCAACCCACGGTATGGCGCACGCGCCTGATGCCCACCGCGCCGAAGTACACCGCCACCACGTAGAACGTCGTCTCGGTGCTGCCCTGCATCGTCGCGGCCAGCAGCGCCGGGTAGCTGTCCACGCCGTAATGCTGCATGGTCTCGATCAGCATGGCGCGCGCGGCACTGCCTGAAAACGGCTTGACCAGCGCCGTGGGCAGCGCGGCGACGAAATCGGTGTTCATGCCCAGCCCGTGTACCACCCAGCGGATGCCCTCCAGCGCATAGCCCAGCGCGCCCGAGGCGCGCAACACGCCTACTGCGCACAGCATGGCCACCAGATAGGGCAACAGGTCGCGCGCCACACCAAAACCGTCCTTCGCGCCTTCGATGAAGGCTTCATACACCGGCACCCGTTTGATCGCGCCCGCCAACAGGAAGGCGAGGATGACGCCGAACAGCACCAGATTGCCGGCCAGCGCCGAAATACTGGCCAGCGCCGCCGCGCTGAGCGTCGCCAGCCCCGCGAGCAGCGCGCCCAGCAGCAGCGCGCCGCCGCCCAGATAAGCCAGCGCCACCGGGTCCCAGAGTTTGAGTCGCTGCATCCATGCCACGCTGAGCAGCCCGGCCAGCGTGGACGCGCTGGTGGCGATGAGGATAGGCAGAAACACCAGCGTCGGGTCGGGCGCGCCCTGCTGCGCGCGGTACATGAAAATGCTCACCGGCAGTAGCGTCAATGACGAGGCATTGAGCACCAGAAACAGGATTTGCGCATTGCTCGCCGTGTCCTGACTGGGGTTGAGCGTTTGCAATTCGCGCATGGCACGCAGGCCGATGGGCGTGGCGGCGTTGTCCAGCCCCAGCACATTCGCGGCGAAGTTCAGAGTGATGAGCCCGATGGCCGGATGGCCTTGCGGCACTTCCGGCATCAGCCGCCGGAACAGCGGCCCCAGCGCCCGCGCCAGCACCTCCACCAGCCCCGCGCGTTCGGCGATGCGCAGCAAGCCCAGCCACAAGGTGAGCGTGCCGAACAGCAGCACCATGACGTCGACCGACAGCTTGGCCATGGCGAACAGGCTGTCGGTCATGGCGGCGAAAACCGCCGCATCGCCCAAGGCCCAGCGCGTCAGTGCCGCAACGGCAGCCACCAGAAAGAAGCCGAGCCAGAGACGGTTGAGCATCCGTTTTGCCGACGCCGCGCTTTCAGGCCCCTGCTTCGTCCAGCCGCGTCAAGGCTTGCGCTTGAACGACTTGCCGCCGGGTATCGGCGCGGCGCGGCGCTTGGACGCAGGCGACGCATCGCCCGACTCGAAACGTCGTGCGGGCGTACGGGTCGCCGGACGTTCCCGGCCGGTATCACGCACCGGCTCGGCCTTGGTGAGCTGCAGTTGGCGCCCACTCACCCAGGTTTTCTGCAGGGTGCGGAACACATCCTTGGGCATGCCTTCGGGCAGTTCGACGAAGCTGTGGTCGCCGCGAATGGCGATATTGCCGATGTGCTTGTTCTCCAGCCCCGCCTCGTTGGCGATGGCGCCGACCAGATTGCGCACCTCCACGCCATGATCGCGTCCGACCTCGACGCGGTAGGTCTCAAAACGCACGTCGCTGGCGGTATGCGGGCCTCGCGCGGTGCGCTCACTGTGCGCCGCATGTTCGGCAGACGCGGCCTCGCGCGGCGCCGAATGAGGCGCCGAATGGGGCGCCGAACGTGGGGCGGCATCGGCCGCTTCACGCGCCTGCATCAGGGTCTGGGTGAAATCGTCGAGATCGCGAGGCTTGGCGCGCTCACGCGGCGTGCGCGCCGCAGGCGCCTCCTCGCGTGATGCCCGCGCGGGGCGGGGGGCGCGCGGCTCGCGGCTCTCACGCGGTTCGCGCTCGCGGCGTGGCGCGCGGCCCTCCTCGCGGACATCGGCGCTGTACGCGGGTTCGCTGCCCGGGCGCATGAGCAGGGGCTTGTTGCCCTGCACCATACGCGCCAGCGCGGCGGCAATCTCAATCGCCGGAATGTCAAACTCCTGCTCGTAACGCTCGACCAGACGCTGGTAATCCTCCAACCCTTCCCGCTCGCGCGCTTCAGTGATGCGCTCCATGAAGCGGCTGATGCGGCTGTCGTTGACCGCTTCGGTGCTGGGCAACTGCATCTGCGTGATGGGCTGGCGCGTGGCCCGCTCGATGGCGCGAAGCAAATGCCGCTCGCGCGGGGTGACAAACAGAATGGCGTCGCCAGTGCGCCCCGCACGACCGGTGCGGCCGATGCGGTGCACATAGCTTTCGGTATCCGTCGGAATGTCGTAGTTCACCACATGGCTGATGCGCTCCACATCCAGCCCGCGCGCCGCCACATCGGTGGCCACGAGGATGTCGAGCTGCCCGTCCTTGAGCCGCTGCACCATGCGCTCGCGCAGCGCCTGCGGCACGTCGCCATTGAGCGCCGCTGCGGTGAATCCACGCGCTGCCAGCTTTTCCGCCAGCTCCTCGGTGGCCTGCTTGGTGCGGGCGAAGATGATCATGCCATCGAACGGCTCGACCTCCAGAATGCGGGTGAGCGCGTCGAGCTTGTGCAGGCCGC
>NZ_JBYCKI010000104.1:0-7348 GCF_057473305.1 Thiomonas sp. TH-17 | reverse complement strand
GTTCACTGATTTTCCCCATTCACTCCTTCGCATCTCCGAGACCTTCTTGCGTATGAACCTATCCAATCACTGGCGGTTGAGCGCCTTGGCCATTGCCCTGAGCGCCGGTACCCTCCTCAGCGGCTGCTCATCCCTGAACACCGTTGTTCAGGGCAAGGGAGTGGACTACGAAAGCGCCAAACAAGGTAACCCGCTCGAAGTGCCGCCCGACCTCACCCAACTGGCGCGACAAGAGCAATACGTCGTTCCGGGCAGCCCCAATGCCCCGGTGAGCGCGCTCGCCTACGACAAGGGGGTGCAATCCGCCGAGCAAGTCGCCAAGACCAACGCTGTTCTGCCGCAATACCCTGGCATACGCATCGACCAGGCGGGCGGTCAACGCTGGCTGGTGGTCGACTCCAGCCCCGACCAACTCTGGGAAAAAGTCAAAGGTTTCTGGCAGGAAAACGGCTTCTATCTCACCCAGTCCGATGCGACTACCGGCGTGATGGAGACCGACTGGGCGGAAAACCGCGCCAAACTGCCGCAGGACTTCATCCGAAAATATCTCGGCAAAGTGTTCGACAGCCTGTACGACACCGGCAAACGCGACCGCTTCCGCACCGTGTTCGAGCGCACACCCGACGGCAAGGGCACGCAGATCTACATCACTCACCAGACGATGAAAGAGGTCTACAACTCCAACGACAAATCGACCACGGCCTGGGAGCCCGCCACGCCCGATCCGGGGCTGAACACCATCTTTTTACGCAAGCTCATGGTCACCCTGGGCCTGAGTGACGAGGCGGCGAAACAGCGCATCGAAAATCCGGTGCAACTGGCCCAACCCGTTGCCTCAAAACTCGTGGACAACGGCCTGGCGCTGCAATTGCAGGACGGGTTCGAGACCGCTTGGCGCAAGGTCAGCCTGGCGATCAATACCGCAGGCTTCACCGTGATCGAACGCAACCGCGCAGAAGGCCGCTTCGATGTGCGCTACATCAGTGCTGAAGCTGCGCTCAAGGCCTCTCAGGACAGTACGGGATTCTTCGGCAAGCTGTTCGGCAAAAAGGAAAGCGAGCCCAAGCCGGCCGACTACCGTATTGCCCTGCAAAACGCCGGGACGCAAACCGTGGTGACCGTGCAGACGCCCGATGGCAAGCCGCTGCAGACCGACGACGCACGCAAGATCCTGCAAATCCTGCAACAGCAGATTCAGTAAGTCGTAAGTCACCCGAGACCATGGCCATTAGAGGGCTATGGTCGACAAAAAATTCAGACAACAAAAAAGCCGGCTTGCGCCGGCTTTTTTGCGTCTGCAAAGAAATTACTTGGCAGCGCTGGCGCCCGAAGCGGCTTCGGCCGGGGCCGAGGCAGCAGCGGGAGCCGAAGCTGCAGCAGGCGCCGAAGCCGGAGCCGAGGCAGCAGCGGGAGCCGAAGCAGCAGCGGGGGCGGAAGCAGCCGGAGCGGCTTCTTCTTTTTTACCGCAAGCGGCCAAAGCGAGAGCGGCGATCATGGATGCCAGCAGAAGGGACTTTTTCATTACTTTCCTCTAAGCGTCAGTCAAAATGGGGTTTAGCCCGAAAAAATTCTTTACCGTCCTGATTGAACCCAATCGCAACCAGAACCGGTTTGCATATCAAGTTCAGCGCATAAGTATAGTGGGACTTCGGGTTATCCCCGTGTTGCAATTTTACGGTTCCAAATTGCCGTGTTGCGAATTTGTCACAAACCCAGAATCACCGCAGGAAATGCCGGGGTGGCCTGCTCCCAGACCTCATTGAATCGCATACGCAAGTCGTGCACACGCGCAGCCGTCTGGACGCTCTCGCCCGACATCCATGTCGCGGTATGCGCATAGACGGCGCAACGAGGCGATCCTGCCATTTCGACCAGTCCGCGAGCGCCCGTCTCGGCAATCTGGCGACAACTCACCAGGTGAGCCAAGTCGCGGCGGAATGCGGCGAAACGCGGAAAACGTTCTCTCACCTGGCTCCAGTCGAGCGCCAGAAACCGCACGGCATCGAGGCGCCTGGCATCGCGCAACGCCCATTGCTCCAGTTGCTCGATGAACGCGGGCTGATTCAACGGCCAGGCACGATAGTCGGCGCTGAAACAGTAAAGACTCGCTCCTTGATCCGCCACAAGCGCGCCGAGGGCCGCATGGGCTTGAGTGCGCGTCTCGAAGGGCAGGTCTTGGCCGGGCTGTGTCATCTGGATGTCACCTGGGTTTGCTAGTAGCGCGAACTCTCGGCTGAGCCCAGATTGTTCATTAGGACACGGGATGATGGCGAGGCGGGTTGGGGAGGGATTTGGCTCTGCGCGACAAGCCCATAGCCGAAGCTATGGGCGCGAAGCGCGGGGGCGTAGCCCCGCCTAATGGACAATCTGGGTCAACGCTCATTGCCCGGCTGCAACCAGCCGATGGCGCACCAGTCGGCCAAGGCGGCAAGCTCCGCAGCACTGGCCGTCTGAACCTGCGCGGCGCTCAGGTTTTGCTGATCGGCTAGTTGGCGCAGCAACGCGGAGGACGCCAATGCGGCATCCACCGCCTCTCCATTGAGGAACAGCGCCTGCGCGGTATAGAGCATTTTGCTGCGGCGATCGAGCCGGCAACCCGTCTGCCGACAGGCGCGGCGCAAGGTTGCGGCAGGGGTTTCGACGCTTTCGAACCAGACCTGGGGTTTGGGGGTGGTGAGGTAGAGACCGAGCACGTTCTCGAACATCGCGGCATCGGGTTTGAGGCGGCTGAAAGCCTCGCGGGCAAACTTCACCATGGCCTCGGGCAGCCGCGCAGGAGACGCCCCCGGGCGCAGCGGCGGATCGCGGTAGATCGCGCCGCCTTGCTGCGCTTCCGCCAGTTGCCACAACACTTCCTTGAGCAACTCGCCCTGCGGCGGCGCGCGAAAACCCACCGAGTAAGTCATGCAATCGCCGCTGGCCGCGATGCCGTCGTGGCCCCAGCCGGGGGGCAGATAGAGCATGTCGCCGGGCTCCAGAATGAGGTCTTCCTCGGGCGTGAATTTCGCCAGCAGCTTGACCGGTTTGCCGGGTTGCAGCGTGGCGTCTTCCACCGGGCCGATGCGCCAGCGCCGCCGCCCGGCGGCTTGCAGCAGGAACACGTCGTAAGCATCTTGGTGCGGCCCAACGCCGCCGCCCTCGCTGGCCCACGAAATCATCAGATCGTCGAGCCGCGCGTTGGGAATGAAGCGGAATTGCCGCAGCAAATCGCCTGCGGCATCGACGTGCAGGTTCACCCCCTGAACCAGCAGCGTCCAGTTGCGCTGCTCGACGGGCGGAAGCTGCCTGCGCGCAAAAGGCCCGTGATCGAGCTGCCAGCGACGGCCCTCGCGCTGCAGCAGGCGCGATTCGACATCGTCATGCCCGGCCAGAGCAAACAGTTGCGCCCGGCTGAGCAGGGGCTTGAAGCCCGGAAAGGCCTGACGCAGCAGCAGCGGTTTGCGCTGCCAGATTTCGCGCAGAAAGCGGGCTTCGGTGCAGGCCCCCCAATGAAGCGTCGCAGTTGACATCTTTGTCATGTTCCAATGCGGGCGAACTTTTGGTCGTTCCCCGTTTCCATACTCAAACTCCTGCGAGCATAACCATGAAAATCACCCAAGGCCTTGTCGCCACCCTGTCCTGGCGCATGACGGACTCGCAAGGCGAGTTGATCGACGAAAACGCCGAAGGCGACGACTTCTATGTCGGCGGCGACGATTTGCTGCCGCGCATGGCCGAGCAGATGCTGGGCAAGGGTGTGGGCGACAAGGGCGACATCTACCTTCAGCCGGAAGATGCGTTCGGCGACTACGACGCCGACCTGCTGCTGGTCGAAGACCGCAAGCTGTTTCCCGCCGAACTCGAAGAGGGCATGATGTTCGAGCAACTGCCCGAGGGCTGCTCGCCGGGCGATGCCGATGCCTTCTACACCGTGACCGAAATTCACGACGACAAGGTTTTGCTCGACGGCAACCATCCGCTGGCCGGTCTGGCGCTGCGGATCGAGTACACCGTGCTCGACGTGCGCGAAGCCGATCCCGACGAAATCGAGGCCGAAAGCGCCCTGCTCGATTCAGCTGATGCAGGGCTGTTTCTCCCCGGCGAGAAGTAAACCCTGCCTACTGGACCATCCGGGTTCAATTCATTCTCGGTTTCTCTGCTGCGCGCTGGCCGCTTCGCGCGCCAGGCGCGCCTGTTTGCGCGAGCGCCATTCCAGGCGCAGATGCAGGCTCCAGCCCAGCAGGGTGATGAAATAGCCGGCAACGGCCAGAATGAGCGCCAGCAGGGGGACGCCGACAAACAGCGGCGTCCCCAGATCCCAGGCCCAGTGCGCCAGACCGACGGTCGAATCCCAGAGATGCAGCCAGTCGAACCCCGGCGGCGCGGTGAGCGTTTGCGCGGCCTGCGCGGGGCTGACCAGCACACCGAGCTTGTAGGCCACGAGATAGAGCGGCACGATGGTGAGCGGATTGCTGTAGAGCGTCACCACCAGGGCGATGGGAAAGTTGCATCGCACCAGCACGGCCAGGATGCCCGCAGTGAGCATCTGGAACGGGCCGGGAATCAAACCGCCGATCATGCCCGCCGCCACCGCCAGCGCCACACTGCGGCGGTTCAGACTCCACAGCGCCGGGTGCGCAATGTATTTGGCGAAAGGGCGCAACCACGGGCTGCTTTGCATCGCCTCGAACTTGCGCACCAGCAGCTTGGCCCACCGACGTGCCATGTGACAGCCCCTGTGTTTATCGTGCGGATCAGTGCGCGCCGGTGGAGCCAAAGCCCCCGGCTCCGCGCTCGGTGGTGTCGAACTGGTCGACCACCTCCCACTGCGCCTGAACCACCGGCACGATGACCATCTGCGCAATCCGCTCCATCGGTTGCACGGTGTAGGCCGCGCTGCCGCGGTTCCAGCAGCTCACCATCAGCGGGCCTTGGTAGTCGGAATCGATCAGCCCGACCAGATTGCCCAGCACCAACCCGTGCTTGTGCCCCAGGCCGGAGCGCGGCAGCAGCATGGCGCACAGCGCCGGATCGCCCAGATGCATGGCCAGGCCGGTGGGAATGAGCTCAGCCTGTCCTGGTTGCAGGGTCAGCGGGGCGTCGATGCAGGCGCGCAGATCCATGCCTGCACTGCCCGGGCTGGCGTAGGCGGGAAGCTGCTCGCGCAGACGATCATCGAGAAGGCGGACGGCGATGCGGGGCTGAGACAAGAGGATTCCTTGATGGATGAAGCGATTGAATCGAGGGCGACGGCGCAGACCGCTCAGAAGCCAGCACGTTCCAGCCGGGCCGCGATCTCGGTGATGAGCTTGCGTGCCAGCACGAGTTTGTCGCCGCTGCCCAGAGGGTGATGACCGGCGGCATCGAAAAGTTCCAGCCGGTTGTCGTCGCGGCCGAAGGTTTCCGGCCCGAGGTTGCCCACCAGCAGCGGCACATTCTTGCGCAGCCGCTTGGCTGCGGCATGTTCCGCCAGTTTTTCGCTCTCGGCGGCAAAGCCCACGCAGAACGGCGGCTGCGGCAGAGCGGCCACCGTGGCGAGGATGTCCGGGTTGGCCTGCAGGGCGATGGTCGGCGCGCCCTCGCCTTCCTGCTTTTTCTGTTTCTGCGCATGAACCTGCGCCGGCCGCCAGTCGGCCACGGCCGCGGTGGCGACGAACACCTGCGCGGCGCCGATCTGCGCCATCACCGCGTCGAACATCTCCTGCGCGCTGCTCACGTCCACCCGCTGTACGCCATGCGGCGCGGGCAGCGCGGTCGGGCCGCTGACCAGCACCACGCGCGCCCCGGCCTCACGCGCCGCGCGGGCCACGGCGTAGCCCATCTTGCCGCTGGAGCGGTTGGTCAGGCCGCGCACCGGATCGATGGCCTCGAAGGTCGGCCCGGCGGTGACCAGCACGGTACGACCTTTGAACAACTTGGGTTGAAACGCGGCGACGATGTCTTGCAACAAATCTTCGGGTTCGACCATGCGGCCCTCGCCGATCTCGCCGCAGGCCTGCTCGCCCGCGGCCGGGCCGCTGATCAGCGCGCCGTCTTCGCGCAGCCGGGCCACGTTGCGCTGTGTGGCCGGGTGGCCCCACATCTCGCGGTTCATCGCCGGGGCGAACAGCACGGGTTTGTTGGACGCCAGCAGCAGGGTGGAGAGCAGATCATCCGACAGGCCGCCCGCCGCCTGCGCGAGCACATTCGCCGTGGCTGGCGCGACGACCACCAAATCGGCGGCGCGCGTCAGCTCGATATGGGCCATGCCATTGCCCACGCGGGTATCCCACAGATCATCGAACACCGAGCGGCCGGTAAGCGCCTGGAAGGTCGCGGCGCCGACAAAGCGCGCACCCGCGGCCGTCAGCACGACCTGCACCGTCGCCCCCTCCCTGACCAGCAGCCGCGTCAGCTCGGCCGCCTTGTAGGCCGCGACTCCGCCGGTGACGGCGAGAACGATGTGTTTGCCCTGCAGATCCATCGGCACTCCGTGCGATCAGGCGCCCAGGCGCTGTTGCAGCAGGCCACGGGCCTGAGCCAGCGCGGCATCGATCTGCTCGGGCTGAGTACCGCCGGCCATGGCGAAATCCGGCCGACCGCCGCCCTTGCCGCCCACGGCCTGCGCCGCGGTGCTGACCAGGTCGCCCGCCTTGATCTGACCCACGCGGTCGGCGCTCACCCCGGCCGCGAGCTGCACCTTGTCGCCCTCGGCGCTGGCCAAGAGCACCACGCCGGTCTTGAGTTTGGACTTGATGCGGTCCACCGCTTCGCGCAAGCCCTTGGCGTCCAGCCCGTCCATGCGGGCCAGCAGCACGGCCGTGCCACCTATGTCGATGGCCTGACCGAGCAGCGCGTCGCCCTGCGCTGCCGCCTGCTGCGCCTTGAGCTGGGCCAGATCCTTTTCGAGCTGGCGCTGCTGCTCCAGCAGTTGCTCGACCTTGGCCGCAGACTCCTCCGCCGGCGCCTTCAGCGTGCGCGAAAGCCGCGCGACCAGCGCGTTCTGTTTCTGTACGAAGGCCAGCGCGTTCAGGCCGGTGATGGCCTCCACGCGGCGGATACCCGCGGCCACGCCGCCTTCGAACACTATTTTGAACAGCCCGATGTCGCCGGTGCGCGCCACATGGGTGCCGCCACACAGCTCGCGCGACGTGCCGATGTCGAGCACCCGCACGGTGTCGCCGTACTTCTCGCCGAACAGCATCATCGCGCCCAGGCCCTTGGCCTCGTCGATGGGCATCACGCGGGCTTGCGTTGCGGCGTTGGCCAGAATTTCCTCGTTCGCCAGGCGCTCGACCCGGGCGATCTCGTCGTCGCTCATCGGCGCGTCGTGGGCGAAGTCGAAGCGGGTCTTGTCGGCATCGACCAGCGAGCCCTTCTGCTGCACATG
>NZ_JBYCKI010000103.1:0-24146 GCF_057473305.1 Thiomonas sp. TH-17 | reverse complement strand
GGGTCACCGCACGCCTCGACAAACCATGGACCTGTGGCGCAAAAATCATCCCGAAATCTTCGTCAGGCGATTAAAGAACCAGACGGGTCTTGACAATTAGCCTGCGTTGACCTGAAGGGATCTCATGCGGCGGTCGAAACGAGAACAGGAGAATTGACGTGAAGAAGAAAATTGCTTGTGTCGATCTATTCTGCGGCGCGGGCGGGCTGACGCATGGCTTCATCTTGGAGGGGCTTCCCGTCGTCGCGGGCATCGATCTCGACCCCGCTTGCCGCTTCCCCTACAAACAGAACAACGGCAAAGCCCGATTCCTCGAACGTGACATCAGCATAGTCACGCCCGAAGAAATCGAAGGGCTATTCGGCGACGCTGACGTGACGATCTTGGCGGGGTGCGCACCTTGCCAGCCCTTCTCTACCTACGCCCAGCGTTACGAACTCGATGGCAAGGATGGCAAGTGGGGCCTGCTCTACCAGTTCGCACGTCTCGCAGAAGGCACGATGCCCGACGTCATCACGATGGAAAACGTGCCGACCGTCGCCAAGCACGAGGTGTTCCACGACTTCGTGGATACGTTGAAACGGCTTGGCTACAAGGTTTGGTTCGATGTCGTTGATAGCTCTCGTTATGGCGTCCCGCAGTTACGGCGGCGGATGGTGTTGCTGGCCTCTAAGCACGGCAGCATCGAGATGATCCCGCCCACGCACGAGAAGCCGAAGACCGTGCGGCAGGCCATTGCGCATTTGCGTCCTCTCAGCGCCGGTGAATCCGCGCCCAGAGACAAAATGCACGTCACCTCGACGCTGTCTGAAACGAACCTCGAGCGGATCAAGGTCTCCAAGCCCGGCGGCACGTGGCGCGACTGGCCCAAATACTTGATCGCCGAATGCCACCGCGTCGAGAGCGGGCGCACCTATCCGGGCGTCTATGGGCGCATGGAGTGGGACAAGCCTGCGCCGACCATGACGACCCAGTGCTACGGGTTCGGCAACGGTCGCTTCGGTCACCCTGAGCAGGATCGAGCCATCTCCCTGCGGGAAGCCGCGATCTTGCAGAGCTTCCCGCGCGACTATGCATTCATCCCGCCGGATGGCGAGGTGAGTTTCAAGGTGCTCGGGCGGCTCATCGGCAACGCGGTTCCCGTCGATCTCGGTCGTGCCATCGCCCGCAGTATCGATCGGCACCTCGCATTGATCGCGCGGTGACGGACTGACGTGGACTGCCGATGCCCAGACTCGTACGTCCGCCTTCCGATGTCAGTCGCCGCATGGCGAACGTGCGGCAGACCGGTACGGATGTCGAGTTGGCGTTGCGTCGGGAGATGTACCGCATCGGGTTGCGCTACCGGGTCGGCTACGAGGTGCTGAAGAACCCGCGCCGCGTCGCTGATGTGGCGTTCCCCAGTCGCAAAATCGCTGTCTTCGTCGATGGTTGCTTTTGGCATGGCTGTCCCGAACATGCTACGTGGCCCAAGCAGAACGCAGAGTTCTGGCGAGAGAAGATCGAAGCGAATCGGCGGCGGGACGCGGACACGAACGATCGCTTGCGGTCACTCGGCTGGATGGTGCTCCGGTTCTGGTCGCACGATTCTCCGGCCGAGGCCGCCAAAGCCGCCGCGCGCGTGATTGCCAAGGTCGACACGGAGCATCGTGCCTCGTCGTCCGACACGAACGAGAAGAACTGAAAAGGAAGATGGCCACCACATGGGCGTCCAGAACGAACGGCAAACTGAAACATATCGCGCTCGCCCCGAGCCGGGGCAGCTCGTCGAGGTGCGCCGTCGTCAGTGGGTGGTGGCCGATGTCGATTCCGCTCGGCTGGATACCGACACTCCCCAACATTGCGTGACGCTCTCGTCGATCGACGAGGACGGTCTCGGCGAGGAGCTGGAAGTCATCTGGGAGATCGAACCCGGCGCACAAGTCATCGAGCGTGCGGGCCTTCCTTCCATCACCGGGCAGGACGACTCCGACGCGCTCGAAGCCTTTCTCGATGCCGTGCGATGGGGTGCCGCCACCAATGCCGATAGAGGTTTCCTACAGGCACCGTTCCGCAGCGGCGTCAGCATCGAGGACTTCCAGCTCGACCCGCTGGTGCGCGCCATCGACATGGCGCGCGTCAACCTGCTCATTGCCGACGACGTCGGCCTCGGCAAGACCATCGAGGCTGGCCTGGTCATCCAGGAACTGCTGCTGCGGCACCGTGCCCGCACCGTACTGATCATCTGCCCCGCGTCGCTTCAGGAGAAGTGGCACGTCGAGATGCTGGAGAAGTTCGGCCTCGACTTCCGGGTGGTGGACACCGATTACATTAAGCGGCTGCGGCGCGACCGCGGCATCCACGCCAATCCATGGACGTCGCACCCGCGCCTCATCACGTCGATTGATTGGGTCAAGGGTGGTGAGGGCCTGCGCGCCATGCGCGACGCGATCCCGTCGCACGTCGGCCATCCGCGCAAGTTCGATCTGCTGGTCGTGGACGAAGCGCACAATGTCGCTCCCGCCGCAGGCGCGCACTACGCGCTGGAGAGCCAGCGCACGCGCTTCGTTCGCGCCATTGGCCCGCACTTCCAGCATCGCCTGTTCCTGACCGCGACACCGCACAACGGTTACACCGAGTCGTTCACCTCGCTGCTGGAATTGCTCGACGACCAGCGTTTCGCGCGCAACATCCTCCCCGACGAAAAGCGCCTGAGTCAGGTCATGATCCGTCGCCTGAAAAGCGATTTGGTCGACGCGCACGGTAACCCCCTGTACGCCCGGCGCACCTTGCAGGCGCTCGAAGTACCGTACACGGCGGAAGAACGCGAGATCCACCGCAAGCTGGACGACTACTGCGCCAGCCGCGAAAAGGACGCCGAGAAAGCTGGCAACGGCTTCGGCACGGCCTTTGTCAATCGCATCCTCAAGAAACGTCTGCTTTCGTCGCCAGCGGCGTTCGCGTCCACGCTCGAAAAGCACGTCGCGTCGCTGGCGGCAGCACGACCCGTGAAGGCGGACGCGATGGCCGATCGCATCCTGCACAAGGCCATCCTGAGAGCCGACGAGGACTATGCCGATGACCAGGAAGTCGAGAACGCCCAAGCCGAAGCCATTGAGGAGGCCACCCGTCGCTCAATGCCGCTAACTCCAGAGCAACGGGCGATGATCGACGACTTGCGGGCATGGGCGCAACGAGCCAGGAATCAGATCGACTCCAAGGCCGAAGCCATCCTCGACTGGCTCACGGCGAACCTCAAGACGAACGGTGACTGGAACGACCGCCGGGTGATCTTGTTCACCGAATACCGCACCACGCACCAGTGGATGCAGCAAATCCTCGCCAGCCATGGCTTCGGCGGTGAGCGCCTCGGCCTACTTCACGGAGGCCTATCCCAAGAGGAGCGCGAACCCATCAAAGCTGCGTTCCAAGCCTCTCCGCAGGATTCGCCCGTGCGCATCCTGCTCGCTACCGACGCGGCGTCCGAAGGTATCGACTTGCAGAACCACTGCAACATGCTCATCCACTTGGAGATTCCCTACAACCCCAACGTGATGGAGCAGCGCAACGGACGTATCGACCGCCACGGGCAGCGCGAGAAAGAAGTGCTGATCTGGCATCCGGTCGATGGCGGCGACGCGAACGGCACGTCGGTCGGCGGCCACGGCGAGGACATCCTGCGTGCCTTGAGGAAACTGGACTCGATGCGCGCCGACATGGGGAGCGTCAATCCAGTCATTGCACCCCAGATGTCCGGCCTCATCGAAGGCTCCCTGAAGAACTTGGACACCGGCCTGGCTGAGGCACGGATCTCCCGAGCCAAGAACTTCGTTCGCGCCGAACGCGAGTTGAAAGAACGCGTCACCAAGCTGCACGAGCGCCTGCTCGCCACCAAGCAGGATTTCCACCTCACACCAGACCACGTCCTGATGGCCGTGAAGACCGGCCTCGCGTTGGCGGGTCGTCCGCCGCTGGAGCCCGTCGAACTGGCGGGCGCACCTTCGGGCAGCGTCTTCCGGATTCCCGCTCTGTCCGGGTCGTGGGCACGCTGTCTGGAAGGGCTGCGTCACCCGCACACCCAGAAGATACGGCCCATCACATTCGACCACGCCGTCGCCAGTGGTCGCGACGACGTCGTGCTCGTCCATTTGAATCATCGCTTGGCGCAGATGTGCCTGCGCTTGCTACGCGCCGAAATCTGGGCGCAGGACGATGTGAAGAAACTGCACCGTGTCGCCGTCCGCACCGTGCCGGATGCACTTGTCGATGGCCTCGCCGTGGTCGTCGTTTCGCGGCTGGTCGTCACTGGCGGCAACCACCATCGGCTGCACGAAGAACTGACGGTATCGGGCGGCTACTTGCGCGATCAATCGTTCCGCCGCGAAGAAGGGGTCACCCGTGTCCAGCAGTGGTTGGACGAAGCGAAGCCGATCACGGCGGCTCCCTCCCTGTTCGACGCGCTCCGCGTCCGTTTCGACCGTCAGCAGGAGGCCATCCTGAAGGCCGTCGATGCCCGTTCCAAAGAACGTCTCCGCTACCTGGCAAACACGCTCCAGAACCGCAAGCAGCAGGAAATCGACGACATCGGCACCGTGCTCGACGAGCTGGAAAAGGCGATCCAGTCCGAGTTGAAGAAAGAACAGCAACCCGAGCAGTTCTCGCTCTTCACCGAGGACGAGCGCACACAGCTCCGGCGCGACATCGCCGCGCTGGAAGCACGCCTCGCGCGCATCCCTGATGAGCGCCGGATGGAAACGCAGGCTATCGAGGCCCGCTACGACAAGTTTGACGACCGCACATTCCCGGTCGCGGTGATCTTCGTCGTGCCAGAAACCATGCAAGGAGCCCAGTGATGACTGATTCCTTCGGTGTGGTCGAAGACAAGGCTTTTGAAGCCGAGTATTTTCTTAAGAGGCTACAGGAATCCAGCCATATGAGCTTTGAAGCTTCCTGTTTTTTTAGTGCTTTCGTATCCGCATCAAGAAGTGTCACCTTTTCTCTTCAGGCGGCAATGAGCGGAGTTGCTGGATTCGATGATTGGTACGAAGAAGCTCGGAAATCCTTGCAGACCGATCAACTCGCAACGTATTTCGTTGAAGTTCGAAACGATGTTGTCCACAAGGGGCGAAACCCGCTGAACCGAGTTTCGCTCGAACATCTTCGGGAGCATCTCTCCAGGCAGATGTTCTCTCGTGACTGTCCCCATGTTTTGGCGATTTCCGATGCGCGTAAGGGCGGGCGATTAGCGCTGGTGGATGCTGTCTCGGCATGCAAAGAAATTTTCAAATCATTGCTCGCGCTCGTCTTTGAGTGTTACTCGACTTTTCGCACAGTCGTCGATCCAAGGTGGTATTTCACGGAAGAGAATTTCATTTCGAGAGGTCGAACTCTCGAAGATGCGTTGAGTGAGCTTGGTTACCCCTCGTCTTGGGGTCAATTCGCACCTTCTGGTGTTGGTGCTTGGGAAGCTCTTAGGAAACAGCAGCCTCCTTGCCTATTGAATCATTTATTTAAGGAATTTCTGGGGCAAGCTGTTACTGATCCTAACGAGGTGTCGTCGTGAGCGATATCCATCACGACTGGCTATCACTCATCGAGATTTCCGGCCCCTTCCTCGCCGTCCCCGTCCTTAAGGAAGCTTTCCCGCAAGGGCTGGAAGAACTCGATGCAGCCAAACGCAAGCGGTTACGCCAAGTCTACGACGAATGGCGCGAGGCGCTGGAAACCGACGATCCTCGCTTCGCCGACCTGCACGCGGCATGGATCGACGAGGTCTTGTCGCGCGGGCTGGAACTCGACGAGGACGGTCGCGGCGACGTGCTCAAACGCAAGGACTGGTGCGCCGCACACTTGACCGCCGCTCTACCCGAACATGGCGTCAGCCTGTCGCCGGACTTCGCGGTCGTCGGGAATGGCGATACCGCCCTGATGCACGTCCACGCCTACCGGCCGGACGTCGAACTCGATGCCACGCAGAAATTGGACAGCTGGGCCTGCACGCCGGCGGAGCGCATGGCGTCGCTCTGCCGCGCCACCGGCTGCCGTCTCGGTCTGGTGACCAACGGCGAACGCTGGATGCTGGTCGATGCGCCCGTGGGCGCAGTCACTACCTTCGCCAGTTGGTATGCGCGCATCTGGGGACAGGAATCCATCACCCTCCAAGCCTTCGTCCACCTCTTGGGAATCCGGCGTTTCTTCGTCGATGAATCAGAACGGCTGCCCGCGCTCTTCGATCGCTCGCTGAAGTTCCAGGACGATGTGACCGACGCCTTGGGCGAGCAGGTGCGGCGCGCGGTCGAAGTGCTCATCCAGTCGCTCGACAAGGCCGACCAAGACCGCGACCGCGAGCTGTTGCGCGGCGTGAAGGAAGCCGAACTCTACGAAGCCGCGCTGACTGTGATGATGCGGCTGGTCTTCCTGCTTTCCGCCGAAGAGCGCGGCCTGCTGCTCTTGGGCGACGAATGCTACGAAGCCAATTACGCGATCTCGACCCTGCGCATGCAGTTGCGTGCCGAATCCGACGAAATTCTGGAACGTCGCTGGGATGCCTGGTCGCGCCTGCTGGCCGTCTTCCGCGCCGTGTATGGTGGCATCGAGCACGAAAACCTGCGCCAGCCCGCGCTGGGCGGCTCCCTGTTCGACCCGGATCGCTTTCCCTTCCTCGAAGGCCGCGCCCGTGGCTCGGACTGGCGCACCGACGTCGCCAAGCCGCTGCCCATCGACAACCGCACAGTCTTGCTGCTGCTCGAAGCCATCCAGCAATTCCAGGGGCGCACGTTGTCGTATCGGGCGTTGGACGTCGAGCAGATCGGCTACGTCTATGAAGGCTTGCTGGAACGCACCGTCAAGCGCACCGCCGAGGTCACACTGGAACTCGACGCCACCAAGAGCGCGCAGTCGCCGTGGGTCACGCTGGCCGAATTCGAATCCGCTCGGCTGGACGGTGCCGCGCGCTTGGCCGAACTGCTCCAGCAGCGTTCCGGCAGTTCCCCCAGCCGCGTACGCAACGATCTGGCTCGTCCCGTGGACGATGCGCTCGCCGACCGCATGCTGACGGCCTGCCACGGCGATACGGCGCTGCGCGACCGCATCAAGCCCTTCGGCCATCTGGTGCGCACCGACCCTTGGGGCTATCCGCTGATTTATCCCGCCGGAGCCTTCATCGTCACCACCGGCTCGGACCGGCGCGAGACCGGCACCCACTACACGCCGAAATCGCTTACCGAGGCCATCGTCGCCGAGACGCTCACGCCCATCGCCTACGTCGGCCCGGCGCACGGCACTCCACGCGCGGATTGGGCGCTGAAATCGCCTGCCGAATTGCTCGACCTGAAGATCTGCGACCCGGCGATGGGTTCGGGCGCGTTCCTCGTGCAAGCTTGCCGATGGCTGGCCGACCGGTTGGTGGAGGCATGGGCGCAAGCCGAGGCGCAGGGCCACACCGTTGGCATCGATGGGCGGGTAGCAGATGCCGACGCCAACGTCGAGGTACTGCCGCGTGACACCGAAGCGCGCACCATCGTCGCCCGCCGTCTCATCGCCGAACGCTGTCTCTACGGCGTCGATCTGAATCCGCTGGCGGTCGAACTTGCGAAACTCTCGATCTGGTTGGTGACGCTGGCCAAGTGGCGGCCCTTCGGTTTCCTCGACCACAACCTTCGTTGCGGCGACAGCCTGATCGGCATTCACCGGCTGGAACAACTCACCCAGCTTTCGGTGAACCCCACCGGCCAGCGCCAGCGGCCGCTGTTCGGCCAGAACATTGAGCAAGCCGTGCGCGGAGCAATCGAACTGCGGCAGCGCCTGCGTGAAATCCCCATTCGCGACATCCGCGACGTGGAGACGATGGCTCATCTGGACGCCAATGCGCGCCGCAAGCTCGAACTGCCAGAGTACATCGCCGACGCTTTCGTCGCGGCGGTGTTCGCATCGGGTGGTAGTGACATTGACTTTGAAAATGCACTGACACCGCTGCGCGTCCAGGCCGAGCAGGCTATCAATGGCGACCGCGATGTCCTCGCCTTGATGCGTAGCAGATCAATTGCCGCCCTTTCGATCGATCTGCCTACCGACAGGCCCGCACGTAGGCCATTTCATTGGCCCTTAGAGTTTCCGGAAGTCTTCGCGCGTGAACGCGGCGGCTTCGACGGCATGGTAGGTAATCCGCCCTTTCTTGGCGGGAAACGAATCACCGGCGTCGCTGGCACGGCCTATCGCGACTGGTTGGTCGCGCATATCGCCGAAAGGCGGCGGGGCTCTGCAGATCTGGTCGCCTATTTTTTTCTGCGGGCGTGGAGCCTGCTGCGAGAAGGTGGCGGATTCGGGCTGCTGGCAGTCAATACCATCGCGGAAGGCGACACACGGCGGATTGGATTGGAAGCAATGGTCGGCGCGGGTGCCGTCATCCATGCAGCATACCCAAACGAACCTTGGCCAGGAAAGGCGGCGGTCGTCACCAGTCGCGTGCATGTCCACAAGGGTGAATGGTCGGGTGAGCGCTCGTTCCTTGGACGGTCGGTGCCCTTCATATCGGCCTTTCTGTCTGATCGTGAGGATTGGAGTCCAAAACGGCTGAAGGCCAACGAAGGCACTGCTTATCAAGGTGCTTACGTGCTTGGTATGGGTTTCGTGCTTTCACCTGATGAAGCGCAGCAGATGCTGGATGCCGATCCGCGAAACGTCGATGTGATCTTTCCTTACATCAATGGCGAAGACCTCAATTCAGACCCCGAGCAGCGCCCAAGCCGGTGGGTGATCAATTTCTGGGACTGGCCAAAGGAAAGAGCACAAGAATACGAGTTGCCATGGCAGCGAATCGAAGAGCGAGTCAAGCCCGAGCGTCAGCGTCTCAACGAACGCGGCGAGTTTGTTCTTCGGAAGCCATTGCCGGAGCGTTGGTGGCAGTTCGGTGAGAAGCGACCTGGCCTTTACCACGCCATCGGTCGCGGTCGGTATTTCGAGCGCCACCCTGAGGGATGGAGTTCCGATAGCGGCGAAAGAGCCAAGGTTATGGTTTGCAGTGAGGTAACCAAGCACCTTTCGTATGTGCTCGTCCAAAGTGAGTACGTGGTATCGGAGCGAGCGGTCGTATTTCGAGATAGTGAGGTATTGGCAATCTGCCAGTCCTCCATTCACGAGGTGTGGGCGCGCCTTTATAGCTCACGTCTAGAGACGCGTCTAAAGTACTCGATTGGGAATGCTCTTGAAACATTTGCATTCCCGAACCGGCCTTACAGCGAGCTTCAGGAGCTGGGAATGCAGTTGCATCGGTTGCGCGCAGACTTGATGGCTGAAGACCGCATTGGCCTGACAAAGCTCTACAACCGCTTCCACGCTGACACTGAGCAAGATCCCCGCATCAAAGAGTTGCGCGCATTGCAGCGCGAAATGGACGTCGCCGTCGCACGCGCATACGGCTGGGACGACCTCAGTCTCGACCACAGCTTCCACAAAGTTCCATATCTGCCGGAGAACGACCGCGTCCGCTTCACCATCTCGGAGACCGCGCGCGTCGACGTGCTGCGCCGCCTGTCGGAACTGAACCGCCAGCGATACGAGGAAGAAGTGGCCCAGGGTCTGCATGGCGACGCCGCGCCACGCGCTTCGACTCGTACCGCGAGTGCAGGTCGAACCGCCAGCGTCGCAACGGTTCAACCCTCGCTCGACTTCGATGCCACTCCCGCCAACGAGAGCCAATACCTCAAAGTTGCTGAGCACCGCGCCGACTACCGCGCAGGACCTGTCCACGCCATCGTCGAGTATCTGAGCGCCCATACCGGCTGGCACGCCAAAGCCGAGGTCCTTGCCGGCACCGGCATCACAGACGGCCAATGGAACACCACGATCGCCGACCTGATCGCGAGTGGCAAGGTCGAGCGCCAAGGCGAGCGGCGTGGCGCTCGTTATCGACTTCTTGTAGGGGGAGAAGAATGAAACAGTACCGACTGAACGTCGATCCGCGTATTCTGGAACTGCTCGGGCCGAATCTCTACACCAACATCTATTACGTTCTGGCGGAGCTGATTGCCAATGCGTATGACGCCGACGCCAAGAACGTCTACATCATTTCCAGCAAGGACGACATTCGTGTCGAAGATGATGGGCACGGTATGTCATACGAGGCGGGTGACATCGCCAAATACCTGAACGTCGCCGGGGTGTCCCGAACGACCGAGATAGAATCGCTCACGAAATCCGGTACCCGCCGCAAGATGGGGCGTAAGGGTGTCGGCAAACTGGCCGCGCTCTCGGTTTCGGAGGATGTCGACGTCCTGACGATCGTAAATGGGGAGAAGTCGGGCTTCGTGCTGACCCGTCATCCAGAGAATGGTCATGACCTGAAGGCGATTCCGGATGATCAGATCGTTTTCGAGCGCATCGCCGATCACGGCTCCGCCATCATCATGCGCAATCCGCAGTACCGCCTCCACAAGACCCTAGATGCGGTAAAGCGAAACCTTCTCAAGATATTCCCGCTGATTGATGCCAATTTCCGGATTCACGTAATACGCGCCAACGAAGAGGTGACGATCGAAGACTTCGACCGCAACATCATGGGCGAGCTATGCGCACTGGTCACGCTCGGCGACAAGTTCAAGCCGCTGTGCGATCTCGTGCCGGACAGTCATCCGGACCGGCGAGCCGATCTCGTCGCGGCGCAGGCTACGAAAGCGATACCGATCATCGTGAAAGCCAACGATGGGAAAGAACATGAGTATTCGTTGGAAGTTCTAGGCTGGATCGGCGCGTACAAGAGCACACGAGGAAGAAAGGCGGAGTTGACCGATTTCCCGGACAACTTCGTCTCGTTGTTCGCCAATGAAAAGATGGGCGAGTTCAACATTTTGCCCGTCGTAGGTCAGAACAAGTTGAACGAGGTCTATGTTGTTGGGCAGTTGCACGTCGATCTTTTCGAGTTGACGGAGTTGCCAGATATGGCACTGAGCAACCGTCAAGGCTACAAGTCCGACGACCCACGCTACGAAGCCGTTCGGGAGTATGTCCGAGGTGAATTGCTCGCCGATATTCTCAAGCGGCGCGAGACATATACGGACATCGTCAACGCCGATAAAAAGAAGCAGAAAGAGGGAGCGCAAAGGAGCGACGAGGCAAAGCTCAGGGCTGCAGTGGACACCTTCCGCAGAAAAGCCAGTGAGGAAGCGGCTACTGCGTTGGCGAAGTTGGGGGTAAATGTTTCGCGCGAGGCAATGGAGGACGCCATCTCCAAGTCCATCAACGACAACAGCCCTGACCTCGGTCTGAAGGCGACAGTCGATTCCCAAAAAAAGAAAATCCTCATCAGCCAGACCTACCTCGACAAGGCTTTTGCCGACATCATTTACCAGATGCTGGTGTTCAATGATGTGCCGTCGGATGGCATTCTTTACACCAACTGCGACGACGAAGTGTGCCGCGTACCCGAGGGTCGCGGAGTCTACGACTACCTCCGCGAGTTTTTCGTCGAGAGCTACTCGACCCAGAAGATTTTCGTCCTCTTCGTGACCAGTGAAAACACAAAAGTCTCATGGGGTGCGATCACAGAAGTCGGGGCTTCGTGGATCACCAAGATCGACCACAAGATTTTCAACGTCCATCCCTTCCGACCTGAGCACCCCCTCAACGACGAAGTGCAGTGGCAGAGCACCAATCGGGATAAGCCGAGCGGCGATCTCTGGATGATTCCGCTCAACGCGGACATCTTCTGCCAGAAGATTGAGGCGGTCTGTGATGCACTGGATTACAAGAAAAAGACCCGTGCGCAGAACATGGCGCATTTGGGAACCCTCGTTTCGATCAGGAAAGCGTGAGGAGCCCAGGCATGCCGTGGAGTCCTGGTCAACTCGTTCGCCATATCGATGATCCGGCCAAGATCGGCACGGTCACCGATCAGACACGCGCGCGTACATCCGGAACTCAGTATCGCGTGAACTGGAATGGGCGTCTGGACTGGCACTACGAGGATGAATTGGTAGCGGCCGATGCGGGCGGTGACGACCCTCTGGAACTGATCCGCGAAGGACGTTACGGACGGGTGGATGACCTGCGCCAGTTGCTGACGCACATCCATCTGGCCGGGCGACTGTCGAACGTCGTCTACGCAATGGGCCTGACTCAGACCGACTTCTACCCGCATCAATACAAGCCCCTGCTGACCCTACTGGACTCGCCCGTCAATGGCCTGCTGATCGCGGACGAAGTGGGTCTGGGCAAAACGATCGAAGCGGGGCTGATCTGGACGGAGCTGCGCGCCCGCTACGACATGCGCCGCCTGCTGGTGGTGTGCCCCGCCATGCTGCGTGAGAAGTGGCGGTTCGAGCTTTCCTCGCGCTTCGGCCTCGATGCCCGTGTCGTCGATGCAGAAACGTTGCGGCAGGAACTGGCTTCGACCGAGCATCGGGAGCGCGCATGGATCGTCAGCTACCAAGGCATCCGCGTGCCGAGCGATTGGGATGCCAACGAGAGCGACAAGCCCAAGCGATCGGTTCGTGCACGGCTCGCCGACTTGCTCTACCAGCATGCCGATCAAGACCCGCTGCTGGACTTGGTGATCTTCGATGAAGCGCACTACATGCGCAACGAAGAAACGGGCGTGTGGCGGACGGGCAGCTTGCTGAGGGATGTCAGCACGCACCAATTGATGTTGTCGGCGACGCCGATCAACCTCGGTTCGGACGACTTGTTCAACGTATTGCGGCTGCTCGACCCGGATCATTTCGAGTATCCGGAGGACTTTCGAAACGTCGTCCTCGCCAATCGCCCGGTGATCGCCGCGAGCGACGTCGTGCGTGATCCGGCGAGCGATGCCGACCAGATCATGGCGGCGATCCGCGAAATCGAGTCGTCACGATGGTTCGAGCGATCCGAGCGTGTCGATCGCTTGATTGAGGAAGCGGAGTCGATCAAGGACTGGACGAACGACAGGCGCATCGACATCGCCGCCAAACTCGAACGGCTCAACTTGCTTGCGTACATCGTCAGCCGCACGCGCAAGCGGGAGGTGCAGTCCGACCGCGTGTTGCGTGACGTCACGGTGTTCGAGGCGGAAATGTCGCCCGTGGAGCGGGAGCTTTACCAGGCGATCACCGAAGGAACGCGGGAGTATGCGCTGGCCAATGGCATTGAGCATGGGTTCCTGCTTTCCACGCCGCAGCGCATGGTTGCATCCAGTCCGGCCGCCTTGCTGCGGACTTGGCGCGACGACGGCCTCGACGCCGACGCCCTCGCGGCGGCGATGGACGAAATCGACGAAGACGAGGAAAAGCTGGCCGAACGGACATCTGGCCTCAAACAGTGGCTGGCGAGCAGAACACTGCCCCAGTTCGGGTTCGGCGACCTGAGCACGAACGACTCGAAATTCGCCGAGCTTTCCAAGGCGTTCAAGCGATTCGTGGCCGAGGATCGAGAAGCCAAGGCCATCGTGTTCACCACCTTTCGGGGCACGGCGCGCTATCTCGTCGAGCGGCTTTCCGCCGAGAACGTGGAGGCCGGTTTGCTGATGGGCGGGGCGGAGTTCGACAAGGAAGCCGTGGTCGCCGCCTTCCGAGAGGACAGGAACTGCCGTGTGTTGGTCTGCACGGACGTCGCCGCCGAAGGCGTGGATTTGCAGTTCTGCCGTCTCGTCGTCAACTACGACCTGCCGTGGAACCCGATGCGCATTGAGCAGCGGATCGGGCGTATCGATCGTATCGGTCAAATGTCCAAGCGCATCTTGGTGTGGAACTTCGTCCACAAGGACACGATCGATGCACTCATCATTGCACGGCTAACCAAGCGCATCGGCGTTTTCGAGAGCACTTTGGGGGAAACGGAGGAAATCCTCGGTCAAGTCCGCAAGCTCGAAGACATCTTGTTGTCGAAGCATCTGACCGTCGATGAAGAAGCGCGCTTGATCGAGGAGGTGGCGCTGGCGATCGAGAACGCCAAGCGCAAACAGGAAGAACTGGAGCGAGAGGCGATCCAACTGGTGGCTCATGGTCAGCAATTGCTGGCGCAGATCGAAGCGGCGCGCGGCGATGGAAAGATCGTCACTCGTCACGACCTGATTCGTTACGTCGATGGATGCCTCAGGAACGTCCCTGGCTGTCGGCTCGTCGCGGCACATGGTGATGCCGACACGTTCGACATCGGCTTGAGTCCCGGCATTGCTGCGGAGTTGGATGAATTCGTGAGGCGGGAGAATCTTGTCGGGAAGACGGGCCTTGCCTCTGGTCAGACGAAGCGTTGCCGCTTTACGGACAGGATCACCGACAAGCCCAAATCCGGCGAGGAGATCGTCCATCGCTTCCATCCGATCGTTCGTTTCCTGTCGCGCAAGGCAGGAGGGGTGGAGGATCGCTTTCCGCTCTACGCAGCCAGAGTCACTGCCGAAGGCATCGAGGCGGGCCGATATGCGCTGATGACCCGACTGGCGAGCTTTTCCGGCGTGAAGGAGGAGGAGCATCTCTTGGTTGCTGCCGTACCACTCGACCGAGAGCCGCCCCTCGACGATCGGCTGGCGGATACCTTGCTCGACTTGGTCAGGAAATCGGGCGACGACTGGCCGACGGTGGCAGTGGATGTCCCTCCGGATGCCGGGGTGGCTGCCGCAGAACGAAGCGAGGAAATGCTCAGAGATCGATACAAGGCGATCAAGGATGAGAAATGGCGTGAGAACCGAGACCGCGCCGACGTGCTTTCTCAGCTATTGGACGACCACATCCGCAAGAAGCGCGACGGGTTCGAGAAGCGGATAGGTAATCATGAATCCTATGCGTCGCTGTATGGAAGCAGCCCGGATGGCAAGCGGCGCAAGGGCTTGGCGAATGCCGAACGCAAGAAGATGGAGGACTTTCTGGCCCGGATGGAAACCCGCCGAGCGACGCTCAAGCGCAAGAGTCAGGCTTTTTCGGCTGAGACGCGCGACATCTGCGTCTTGCTCGTGGACGTGGTGCGGGCGGGAGGTCGTTCATGAAGAGTTGGAAGGATCAACTGCGGGATCTCAAAAACGCACTACGCGGGTCGGGGCGCGACAAGGAACGAAGTGAGGAGCCGCCCAAGCTCGACTTCGAGCCACCGCCAGCGTGGCTGGCTGGCGATCAGCCGATCCCGAAGAAACCGCCTGCCCGGAATCTCGTCCAGAAATCTTCCACCACGGTCGCAGTCGTAGCGCCTGCCACCAAGCCGTCGGCACGGCCCAGCGTACTGCCACCACCATTCAAGCCCCGCATCGACGACGGATGTGCTTTGAACATGCCGGAGTGGAGTGACATCGGCAGATCTTTGCAGCATCCCGAACATCGAGGCGAACGCTCGGCACCGATGGCCGTCAGGGTCGGGGTGGATTTCGGCACCGCTTTCACGAAAGTGGCGATTCGAGCAGGTGTCGATCTGGTGCCCGTCGAATGGTCTGCCGTCACGGGGGACGATTCGGAAACCGGGCGCTATGTGGTTCCCGGTTTCGTCGTTCGCGCGCCGGATGGCGAATTCTGCTGGCGGCGTCTCACCGATGCCGATATTCGAGGGAACCTCAAGCTGCCGGCCATCGAGATGGCCGAGTCGGATGAGTGCCCGATAGCCACCGTTGCGTATCTGGCGTTGGTCATCCGCTACGCGAGGGCGTTCTTGTACCGGAACGCGGAAATTGGACGAAAGCTCGTAGGACGTTCGCTACGCTGGGAGCTGAACATTGGTTGTCCCACCGAGCCGCACGAGAACCCCAAGGTCGTCGATGCATTTCGCTTCATCGTTCGAACCGCGTGGATGTTGGCGGCGGAACATCGGATCGCAGAACAGGATGTCGTGGCTGCATGGTCGTTGGCCGATCGTGCGATAGACCTCGAAGCAGAACCGGGTGTCGTGCCTGAGTTCATCGCTCAAATCGCGGGGTATCTGGGATCTCCGCAGGTGAAGGACGGCCTGCACGCGCTGATCGACATCGGTGCGGCCACCCTCGACGTGGCGACGTTCAATGTCGTTTTGCGAAACGATCGGGCCTCTCCACCACGCATCCCCATCTTCTTTTCTGCGGTACGTCCACTCGGAACTCACTATCTGCGTCACAACCGCCATTCCAGACTCGGCCTCGATCTTTCATGGAACGACGCAGCGCCCGTTGAATCGCCCGATGAGTTTGGGCAACGAAATGGCAAGTTACCGGACGCCGTCGCAGAGGTCGATGAGGAGTTCATGGGGCAAGTCGTCCGCTGCATCGTCGGGGTCATCAATGGAACACGCACCAACGCACGTGGCGACCCGCGTAGTGCGGCTTGGCGAGAGGGCTTGCCGATATTCGTTACCGGAGGTGGCGCGAATTGCGACTTGTATCGTCGAGCAATCGGGGTGGTGCAAAGAGAAGTGAGTTTGCTCGTGGGGCGGCAGCGGGATTCTTCGACCCATTTCCGGCTCATCGAGTTGAATCCGACCTCAGGAAATTCGCGGCGAATCGAGGCGGGCGATAGGCTGACAGTGGCGCTTGGGCTGACGGAGGATGCCGAAAATATCGCTCGTGTCGTCCCGCATCGGGACATCGAGCCGATCACGTATGGCACGCCGGAACGTGTCGATCACACGGAGCTGTATGGAGACCGATGATGAAAAAGGATTCGAATACGGGCACGGCAAGCGTTACCAACGCATGGATCGCCGTCGATCACTGTCTCGGCACGGATCGCAGGCTCGCGCCTTACACCCTTGTCTTGAACGACGACCGCTCGCTGTATCAGGCCATCGCCGAGGACGATTGGGTGCTCGTGCTGAACCCCGCCGGGGAGATCATGCACGCCGGGCGTGTGCTGCGGCTTCGTTCCGATCTCGAAACCACCACGATCTTCTTCGATCGGCTGTCGGTCGCCGACACTCCGGTGCCGATCGCCAGCGTTTCACTGGCCCCACCGACGTCGGGGAACTTCGGGCGCATCCAGTGGGACGAGTTCGTCGCGGCTTTGTCCACGGCGCTGCATAAGACCGTCGGCGGCGTGCCGCCAGTCGAGGATCGGGCCTACGTCCGCGAGCTGCTGCAACTGGCTGTGGTGGACGACCTGCTCGGCCCGGCGGGCGGCCTGCACGAACGCATCGTGGACATGAGCGTGCGCGACCGCTATCTGGTCGGCAAGCTGGCACCGCGTGAGGATGCCCCAGGTGGCATCGAAGGACTGGAAGGCCCGCTCGCCGAGGAGGATGTCGAAGAATCCACCGACCCCATCGTGCCCGGCCAGCACGAACCCGGTGCCGAGTTCGGTACGGCGACGGGGCGGGTGGAACCCGAATCGGACGCTTCCGACGAAATTGATGCCGCCAGCAATCAATCGCTGGTGCCCAGCAGCTTCGGCATGACCTTCTGCGTCGACGGCGACGCCGAGCGCATCGAGGTCGAGGCACGTTGGGGCAGCTACGAGCGTGTGCCCAACGAGGAACACGAGCTGACGCGGCCCAATGGGCAGAAAGCCAAGGTCTGGCAGCGCATCCCCTGCGGCGGGAAGCTGGTGCTGCCGCTCACCGAAGGCATCATTCCCCATCAGGCACCGGATGCGAACCGTCCGGCAGTGCGGATTCAAGGCTCCATCCGCGCCAAGAACGCCAACGGCGACCGCTTGGTGACGTTGTTCCTCATCAACGCGCAGGAAGAACCCGACACCAACCGCGACAGTGCCTGGCTGTTCCAGCCGGAACTGATCGTGCGCGCGGAGGCCGAGGCATCCAAACGTGCCATCTTCCGCCGCCGCCCCGTGCTGGACGCCGACGGAAACGACCCGGAGCGCGAGTCTCTGGAGATGATCTACCGCAACCGCGTGGAGTTCGCGGTTGGACATGGCGTCGCCGTCCACGCCGAGACGGCGGACGACGTGACGCTGGCCACCGAGGTGCGCACCACCGTGCTGCCGCAGTACGAAGTGCAGGTCACGGAGACGCCGGGCCTCGACCCCGCCGACCGTCCGGCGATGAAGCAGATGGTGGAAAGCGGCCTGCTCGACATGCAGCGGCTCGCCACACTGGAAGTCACCGAGTTGGTCGATGCCCTGAACGTGCTGACGAAGGACTACGCGGCGTGGATTGCTGAACAGCGCGGGCGTATCGGCGCGGAAGTAGTCGGATATGACACGCAGGCCGCGCAGGCGCTGGATCGATGTCAGGAAGTCCAGACACGCTTGCAGCAGGGCATCGACACGCTGAAGAGCGACCACAAGGCGCTGGCCGCTTTTCGCTTCGCCAACCGGGCGATGGCCATCCAGCGCGTGCGTAGTCTGTACGCGCTCGAAGTACGGCGTAGGCGTGACGTGACGGTCGATCAGTTCGACCTGCCGAAGAACCGGAGCTGGCGTCCGTTCCAGTTGGCGTTCCTGCTGCTGTCGATTCCCTCGCTGGCCGATCCCACGCATCTGGATCGCGTGCAGCCGATGGAAGCCCATGCCGATCTGCTGTGGTTTCCCACCGGCGGCGGTAAGACGGAAGCCTATCTGGGCGTGGCGGCGTTTACGATGGCGATCCGCCGTCTGCAAGGCAAGCTCGGGGGCTACGACGGCTCGCGCGGTCTGGCGGTCATCATGCGCTACACGCTGCGCCTGCTGACCTTGCAGCAGTTCCAGCGCGCCACCGCGCTGATCTGCGCGATGGAAAAGCTTCGGCGAGATGCTCTCGTTCAAGGTGATGAGTCGCTCGGCAAGGAGCCTTTCACCATCGGCCTGTGGGTCGGCAACAAGGTGACGCCGGGCACGACTGAGGAAAGTCACTACGCCATTCAAGCTCTACGTGATTCGGGAAAGAACAAGGCAGGACGTACTTCACCCCTTCAGCTCACCAGTTGCCCTTGGTGTGGCTCCTCCATCGACCCCGGAAAAGACATCGTCGTCGACAAGGATCGCGGCAGAACGATCGTTTACTGCGGTGACAAAAAGAGCAGTTGCACGTTCTCTCGCGGCAGGTCGAGCAGTTCGCCGTATCCGGGCATTCCGGTGCTGACGGTGGACGAGGAGATCTACCACCGCCCGCCGACGATGATGATCGCCACCGTGGACAAGTTCGCCATGATGGCGTGGCGCGGTCAGGTGCGCACACTGTTCGGTCGAGTGAACCAGGAGTGCGAGCGTCACGGCTTGCTATGGCCCGGCTGCGAATGCAATACCGGGCACCGGGCGACCAAGGGGTTGCCTGCTGCAGCCGTGAAACCCGTTACCCCAATTCGACCGCCCGACCTGATCATCCAAGACGAGTTCCACCTCATCAGCGGGCCGCTGGGCACGATGGTCGGCCTCTACGAGTCCGCCGTCGATGAACTGTGCGGGTGGTCGCTCGATGGAAAGACGGTCAAACCGAAGATCGTGGCGTCCACGGCGACGGCGCGCAAAGCAAAGGAACAAGTGAACAACGTGTTCATGCGGCGCGTGTCGGTGTTCCCACCGCATGGCTTGGACGTGGAGGACAACTACTTTTCGGTGCAGCGTCCGATCGAAGAGCGACCCGGGCGGCGCTATCTCGGCATGTGCTCTCCCGGCAGCTCGCGGCCCGCAATGCTGATCCGCGTCTATACCGCCTTCCTCACCGCCGCGCAGGCCCTATTTGATTGCTTCGGCGAACCCGCTGATCCGTACATGACGATGGTCGGTTACTTCAATTCGCTGCGCGAGTTGGGTGGGATGCGGCGCTTGGCCGAAGACGACGTGCAGACACGTTCCTACCGCGTGCAAATGAGCATGGTCGAACGGCCCGCGCTTGCGCAGCGCAGCGTCAACAACATCCGCGAGCTGACCTCGCGCGTCTCCAGTCAGGACATCCCGAAGTACCTCGACGATCTGGAGGTCAAGTTCAAGGCCGCGCTCGATGCGGCCACCGGAAAGTATGTGACGAAATGGAACGAGGGCGACATTCGTGCCATCGACGTGGTGCTGGCGACCAACATGCTGTCGGTGGGCGTGGACGTGAATCGCTTGGGCCTGATGGCGGTCAACGGCCAGCCCAAGGGCACGGCGGAATACATCCAAGCCACCAGCCGCGTGGGCCGTTCCTTCCCCGGCTTGGTCTGCACGGTGCTCACGTGGGCGCGTCCGCGCGACCTTTCACACTATGAAACTTTCGAGCACTACCACGCGACCTTCTACAAGCATGTGGAAGCGCAATCGGTGACGCCTTTCTCGCCACGCGCGATGGATCGCGGCCTGACCGGCGCGCTGCTCTCCCTGATGCGTCTGGAAAACGACGCCTTCAGCCCGAACGTGGGGGCGAGCGAGTTGGACAAGTCCGACAAGCCGGAGATCACCAAAGCCATCGACGTGCTGGTACGGCGGGCTTGGAACGTCAGCGAGTCGACCGCCATCAAGAATCTGGCCGAGCGTGAACTGAAGGAACGTGCGGACGAATGGACCAAGGCAGTGAGCGTTCCCGGTCGCACGTTGGTTTACGAAAAGCGAGGTGCGCAAGCTGCGACGATGGTTGGGATGGCCAAGTCGCCGGGCATCCATGCGTGGGACAACTGGACGGTGCCGATGTCGATGCGCGAAGTGGAGCCGGGCGTGCGCCTGATCATGAACACGGGACACATCCCGGACGACCACGGGTGGAAGCCGCGTCCGGTGCCGAAGGACGAGGACTGACCATGACCACCAATAGAACACCCGTCGGGGAAGTCCGTCCCAGTCAACTGCTCTGGACATATGGGCCGGGCGCGCTGATCGATTTGCCAAGCCTCTCGGTGGTGACGTTGGGCATCGACCAGTGGGAGAGGGATCGCTGCCAGCCCATCGGTGAGCCGCGCCTGCTCGCCGCCGTCCGCAAGGTCCTTGGGCTGCAGGTGGAGAGCCTGCGTATGCCGCCGTTCCAAAAGACCGAACTCATTGATCCGTGGTCGGCGGAGGCGAACATCGGCGTCCCCGTGCGCCCGTTTCCGCGCTGGATGCGCTGCGTGAAGTGCGGTCTGCTGTCGCCCTTCGATGCGGGGCTGTTCGAAATCAAGGAAAACCGGTTCCGTCCGGAGCGAACCCGTTTCGTCCACAAGGGATGCCGAGGTTCCAGGGGCAACCAGCCCGCGAAGGATGCCGATGCCGTTCCGGCGCGTTTCCTCTTGGCCTGCAGAGATGGCCACCTCGATGACTTCCCGTGGCACTACTTCGTCCATGGCGGCAACAGCTTGTGCAAGGGAGCGCTGCGCTTCTTCGAGAGCGGGGCTTCGTTGCAGACCGAGAACCTGTGGGTGAAGTGCGATGCCTGCGGCGCATCGCGCAGCATGGCGCACGCCTTCGGCAAGGCCGGGAAGGAAAACCTGCCGAGTTGCCGAGGCAGGCATCCCCACCTCGATCATTTCGACGAGGAATGCGACGAGGAAGCGCGAGCCGTCCTGCTGGGTTCGACGAACAGTTGGTTCCCGATCACTCTGTCGGCGCTCGCCATTCCGCAGGCCAAAGACCCGCTCGGCCAGTTGATTCAGGACGGCTGGGAGTTCTTCGACGATCTGGATTCCGCGGCCGCCGTAGCCGTGACGGTGAAGACGTTGAAAAAGACCGGGGTCTTGCCGGGCATCGACAAGTACCCGACATCGGACATCTGGGCGGCCATCGAGGCCCATCGCAACGGCGGTGGACAGGAGATCGTCGGCGAAGCCGACATCAAGAGGCCGGAATGGGAGGTCCTGACGGCGGCCAATCCGCCTGCCGACTACCCGCACTTCATGAGCAAGACAGTGGCCACACCGCCCGGCTTCGAGAATCGGATCGGCAGAGTGCTACTGCTGGAGAGGCTCCGCGAAGTCAATGCACTTCTGGGCTTCACCCGCGTGGAAGCGCCCGAGGAAGCAAGCGATCCGAACGAGCGCCCACAGATGGCGAGCCTCGCGCGTCGCAAGCCGGATTGGGTTCCCGCGAATCAGGTTCACGGCGAGGGCATCTTCATCCAGTTTGACGAAGCGGCGCTGCAGACGTGGGGGGCGCAGCCTGGCGTCCAGCGCGTGGACGGGATGCTCGAAGGTGGCCATCGTGGATGGCGCAATTCGCGTCACCTCGATCCGAACGAAGGCTACCCTGGCATCCGCTACGCCATGCTTCACACGCTCTCGCACCTGCTCATCCGCGAACTGGCGCTGGAGTGCGGATACAACGCGGCAAGCATCCGCGAACGCATCTACGCCGACGTGTCGAGTGCGAATCCGCAGGCGGGTATCCTCATCTACACGGCGGCGGCCGATTCCGATGGGACGCTGGGCGGCCTCGTCGATCTCGGCAAACCGGAAAATCTCGGTCGGCTTCTGCGGCAGGCGCTCAATCGCTCGAAGATCTGCTCGTCCGATCCACTCTGCTCGGAGCACGATCCGGGCAAAGACCGTTCGTTGCACGCCGCGGCCTGCCATGCGTGCAGTCTGGTCGCCGAGACCTCGTGTGAACGGGGCAACCGTTACCTCGACCGATCGTTGCTGGTGCAGACCCTCGACCGAGGGGATGCGGCCTTCTTCGCGGGACTGTGACATGGAAAGGCTGCTGGAAGCCATCACAGCCGTGGTCTGTCTCGTTTCGCCGGAAAAGGTGCGAGCACTGTCGGGCGCGATTCGGAAGATCGAAGGTGTGAAGGCCAACGTCGCCCTGTCGGATCTCGTCGGCACGGCCACGGCCAAAGCCGTCGTCGAACGACTCGTCAAGGCGTGGCAAGTCACGTCGGTCGGTTCCGGCGAACTGGCCTCGATGCTGCTCGCGGCCAGCCATGCGTTCGAGAACGTGTCAAAGCACCAGTCCGCCGAACTCGTATGGACGGGGCCGACAACGCCCTTCGTTTCCGCCCGGCGCACCGAGCAGGCGCTGCTGCAAGTCATCGGCGCGGCCAAGCAAACCTTGTTCGTCACCAGCTTCGTGGCCTACGACGTCTCGACCATCGTGAAGGCATTGAACGACGCGAGCGCGCGGGGCGTGAGCATCTCGATGCTGCTGGAGTCGTCGCAGGATCACGGTGGCAGCATGTCGTTCGACGTGAGCGGCAAGATGCGGACGCTCGTTCCCACAGCGAAGCTCTACGCTTGGCGTGAACGAGCAGCCCAGTTCGCGGATGGGCGGGTTCATGCAAAGGTCGCGGTCGCCGACGGTGACGTATGCTTCATCACCAGCGCCAACCTGACGGGGCATGCAATGGAGCAGAACATGGAGGCCGGTGTGCTCCTCACGGGTGGGCAAATCCCGAGGCTACTGCACGAACACATGCAAGCATTAATCGACACGACGATGGTATCGCCAGCCTGACGTTGGCTAGCAACGCCGTCGCGATAATTTGCCGATAAGCGCCGCTGCCTAGACGACGCTCTTGAACTGCGCCAGCACTTCGATCGGCGATACTGATTACCTTGAGTGCGGTTGGTTCCGGCGTTGGCCGATGACGACTGCGAGTCGCCTTTCCTGATGCGCTCGGTGACCCGCAGTTAATCAAGCGCAGTGGAAATCGGGCGTTTGGCGAACGACTTGATTGGGTCGCACATGTCACTCAGTCCAGGTCGTCGCCACTTGTGGGCACTCATCCTTCAGTGCACGACAGCAGCGATTTCAGCATCGTTCTGTCCCAGTCAACGCCGCGCGGCAGCCGGGTCAGCCTTGAGGCGCCCCGCGCCTCGGCGGTGTGGATGATTGCCGCTGGCCTGCGCGGGGCCTGCCGAGTGTGCGGCGTTGCCTGCGCGCACGCGGACCCATCAGGCGCTCCACGAGCAGGCCGGCACCCAGGGCAACCAGAGGAATGATCAGCACGGCGATGAGGACGATGAGATTCGTTTTCATGCGTGGACTCCAGGACTGGACGCGTGGGCCGCGTCGGGAACATTGCGTCGAGTGATTTTCTCACGCCGACGATCGCGATGAGCCGCGGCGGTGTGTTTCCTCTGCTACCCCGCCGCTCTGAAGGCAGGGTGTAGTGATGCGGGAGCAGGGCGCTGGTAGGGCGTTTCGCCAGCGTGGGCACGACGGTTTCCTTCCAGCAGATAGTCGAGATCCCGCCCGTTGTAGCTGGCGGCGCTGAACTGGTCGAGCTTCTCGACGATCTCGGCGACGACATGCTGGGGCGTCGTGCGTGCCTTTGCCGGGGCGGCCAGGTAACTGAAGAGGTGTCGCAGCGCGGTGGCGAGGGCGAGGTCGCGTTGTTCCAGCCCGCGCAGGTGCGGCGCCAGCAGTTCGATGGTGGCGAACTCGTGGGGGACGACCAGCGCATAGAGCGGCCGCCGCAGTTCACCCACGGTGTTG
>NZ_JBYCKI010000102.1:0-1319 GCF_057473305.1 Thiomonas sp. TH-17 | reverse complement strand
TTGCGCGCGCGAACGGATCGCCGCCATCGATGTAACGCATGGCCGAATGCACGTCTTTCCAACCGACGTATTCCATCAGCGCTCGGACGTCCCAGCCGTTGGCGTTGGCCCAGCCGGCAAAGCCCCGACGCAGGGAGTGACTGCTGTACTCGCCCGGCGCAGGCAGCCCAGCGTGAGTAAACAGACGCCGCAGCAGAGGAATGAGGCTGTTCGGGTGCAAGGGTTCGTCCGCGATGCGTCCCCAGCGGTCGACGCGGCGAAACAGCGGCCCATCCACGAGGCTGGCTGCGGCGATCCACGCCGCCGTAGCGGCGACAGGGCACCATCGCGTCAGGGCTGGCACCCGATAGGTCCGGCCGACATTCTGGCGATCGCTCTTGCTCTGCGTCAGGAAGCAGGTCATGCCTTCCCCCGGCACCATGCGCAGGTGCTCGACCTGGAGCCGGAGCAGTTCATCGCCCCGAAAGCCCCGCCAGAATCCCAGCAGCACTAACGCGCGATCTCGCAGGTGATGTAGCACGGCGGGTTGATCGCCGCGATCCCGAGCAGCCGTGACCGCACCGTCCAGCCAGTCCGCAACCTGTCCCAATTGAGTGAGCTGCAACGGTGTGGCGCGTTTCTCGATGCTCGGGTGCAAGGCCTGAATGCCCTTGAGCGTCTTGCGCACGATCGGTGCTCGCGTGGGGTCAGCAAAGCCGTGGTCGCGGTGCCAGAGCGCCAAGGCAGCAGTCCGATGCCTCAACGTGTTGACCGACAACTGATCGGCGTACGCGGCGAGGTAGCGCGAGACTTGATCGGCCGTCGCCGGGAGGTGCCCACTCGCTTCGACTTCGAAATGCCGGATCGCGCCCTCATAGCTGCGACGAGTGTTGGCGCGGGTGGCCGCATCGAGATACTGGTCGAGTTTCGTCATGCAATGTTTGCCTCCAGCGATTCCTGGCGCCTATCGCAACATTGCCGAATCGCCTCCCAGAGGTTGTTTCTACATGGGGCCCGATCGCGCCACGTGCATCACGCCGCCGCGCAAGGTGGGCGTGGGCGCATGCTTACGGTCTCTCGATAAGCCGATTTAATGCGTTATCGGTGCATACTCGAAACGGTTGCAATGCTTGCGACATTGTATAGCTAACTTATGGCCAGGGGAATTGACATGGGCGTCGATCCTGTGATTTCCTTGGTACTAGGCAGCCTGCGCAGGGGTATAGAATATGTGCAGCAGGTTCCACCGGAATGTAAAGATTGTTCGGGCCGGGAGCACTGGAAGCGCAACGTCGTATTGCCTTCGGGCGCATCCAGGTCACAACACCGTTCATGCATTG
>NZ_JBYCKI010000101.1:0-3713 GCF_057473305.1 Thiomonas sp. TH-17 | reverse complement strand
CGGTCGCCAAGCGCCTGGAATACACCGTGGCCTGTGATCTGGTCCGCTACTCCTGTGTACTGCGCTACAGGCGGTACCTCGAACGGATCATGCTGCCCCTGATCGCCAGGCCGCTTGCCTGTGTGCTCGATGCCATAGGTCGATTCCGCCATTTGCCGCTGTATCGCATTCGGAAAACCGGCGTGCACGCCAATTGGCAGGATTGCGCGGACTCGCGCATGGATGCGCTTTGGCAGAAGTCGCCATGTGGTGACGGTCCTATCACGGTTCGCGATGTCGCATTCCTGACCTGGCGTTTCGAGGGTTTTGACGTCGCGCGTACACGCTATCTGGAGTTATGCGCCCCACGCGATCCTGAAACGCTATTGGCCTGGTTCGCCTGCCAGGTGCTTGATGACACCCTGCATGTGCGCGACTTCTGGTCGGATAAGGGCGCGGCCGGTCTGGCCGCCTCCCATATTGACGCGCTGGTACGTGCCAGCCGTCAGATCGGATGTCGCGCCATCTCGATCGAACATGCCGGCTCGCCTAACACTGTCGCGGCACTGCTGGCTTGTGGCTTCCACGAACGCAGCCGCCGGCCGGTCATCATCCGCTGGAGCAACAGCGTTGCCCAGGACAATGGCGCACGGGCATTCCAGCACCTCACCGCAGCCGACGAGGACGAATAGCCTCCGGCCTTGCCGCGGCGCTGCCGATGGAAACGCCGCGGCCTGCCCTTCTAGCCGCTGACCGCCCCGGCGGCGGAGACATTGAAGTGCAGAACGCCGTGGGCACTGGTCGTGTAGCCGCTTCCCGGGGCCACCGTTATCGTCAGCGTGCCGCCGCTTGCGGCCGCAGTGACGCTGTAACTGGTAGATGGCAGGAGCTCGGTGATCACATGCTCGGCTGCACTCGCAGGAACCGTGTAGGAGATCGTTCCCGAAATCGGAGTACCCGGGGTGCCGGTGCTGAAAATCACCACGTCGTTGCCGTTGCCACTACCGTTGTCGGCAAGCACCACGCCAGTGATGCCGCCCTGTGCATTCGTGACGGGCGTGGCGCCGGCAACAGTGGAAGCCGACGAGGACAGGTCGAACACAGTCAGCCACTGCTGGTTGACGTTGCTGTTGGGTGGACGCACCTGGGTCTGGTAAACCTTGACCGGGTTGTCACCCGGATACAGCGGCAATGTGGTCAACTTTGCACCGGCTGGCAGCACCGTGGTCATCGCACCGGCGAATTGTCCGTTGTAGTTCACGTCGAGCACGTTCTCGCCGCTCGGTGCGGTGACCGCTGTCGGACTCGCGGGAAAGGCCCAGGCCATGTACTGGTCATAACTGGAACTGCCTTCTGTGGTCCGGTCATAGACCACGAAACGGTTGGGGCGCAGGTAGACGATCTCGCGGGACCACGCCGCAACGGCCGGACTGCCGGAGAAGGATCGGTACATGTCCTCCAGATGCGTGGCCAGCACATAGACGTAAGAGCCACCATCCTCGAAACCAGTAACCTGAGTGCGCACGTTGTAGTTTTCGGTGGTGTATGCCGCCTGCCCATAGGGATAAACCACCGAACTGCCACTCATGTCGCGCACATAGAAGATGTTGTAGAGCTGACGATTCCCCATGTAGACCGTGCCGTTGGTCTTGCCATAGTTGTCGTTGTAAACCTCATTCTCGTCGGCAGTACCGTTGGGGTTATGCACCAACCAGCCGCCCGCATTGACCAGCAAAGGCGTCCCCCCGCGGACGAGAGCCAGGCTGCCTTGGTCGAAGTATTCCTCGCCTTGCGCCGGGTTGTTGACGTACGGGCCAGCACGAAACGACATCCAGCTCGCGCTGGTTGTCCAGTTGGAGCGTGCCGACACCGCGCCCATGCCGGGCGCCAGATAGGACAAGGGCAGCGTCGTCAAGGGGGCCGTCGGCGCGTTCGGATCAACCTCGAGAAAAGCAAGCCAGGGGGCTGCCGGGCTGAAATTCGAAGTCGCCTTGGTGACATCCTGCAAGTATTGGTTGAACACCGGCGTCAGAGGAGACTTCCAGTACGCGAGCTCGCCGGCGATCTCCTGGAACATGCCAACCCAAGGTGTGCCTGGGGGCTGCGTGTTGCCGTTCGCGTGATTCGTGTCGCGGTCGTCAAAATAGTTGAGCGACGGCCAGGTGAACTGCATCACGTAGTTGGCGATATCCAGCGGATAGCTGTAAGGCGCCGACCCGGTGATCAGATTGATCCCTTTCGCAGTCATTACTTCGCGCATTGGCAAGCTCATATTGAGGATGCCGAGCGGCGCGTAATTGGCGAAACCTTCGGGCCAGCCACCACCCAGCAGGTGCTGCTGGTAGTAGGGCTGCACGCGCGCGTAAAACTGGTTGTTGAGCCAGTCGTTCCATTCCGTGCTCGCGTCGGGATTGTCGCCCTCGGTCGCCAGCGCGATCACGGCCAAGGCGTGGAAATAACCAGCGTAGTAGTTGCTCTGCGGATTGGCATACTCGAAGTTGGCGGCTCCGTTTGGATCCTCGAACGCTGCTATCCAGGTGTTTGCCGTGGTGTAGACCTGCTGCCGCTGCGCCGGAGTCAAGAGGTTGTACAGCCAGTCGTACCCGAGGCCGAAGCCAACGCCATAAAATCGGATCGCATAGCCAGAATTGACCAGCGGGTTTTCGCCAAGGTTGTTGCTGCCGGTCGTGTAAGGGGTAGACATTTTCATCAAGATGTCCACAGCCTTGGCGCCATAAGGCGCTGCGGCGACCGGATCGGTGCTGACAAGGACCTGGTAGCACATCGCCTCGTTCAGAAGCGCTGGCAAGTAAGACTCGCCCAGGTAACCCGATCCGAGGTTCGGCAAATTGGTATAGGCGGCTTGGGTCGGATAATTGACCGTGCCGCCGATCAGCGAATCACACGCAGCTTTCAGCGCCTGCCACTGCGGCGTATTGGCGGCGGCACGTGCACGCAACGTTGCCAGCGTAGTCGCATCAAGGAGAAGGCGAGGCTGTCGCGCCTGCTCGACTGTCAGCGTCAGGCTTGCCGTCGCGGTGATCGTACCGCTCGTGCCCTGCAAGTCGAAACTGTAGGTGCCAGGCGCCACGGATGCCGCTGGCGTCACCGTAACTTGCGTGGTCGTGACGCCGCTGACGCTTACCGTTGTTGGGGCGACGGTGACCCCTGCCGGCGCATTGGTGAGCGCCAGCGTCACGCTCCCCGAGAATCCTCCCGAAGGCGTTATGGTCAGACTTGATGGAATCGCTGCACCCGCGGCGACCGTGACCGCCGAGGGGTTCAGTGCCATCGTGAATGAACCTGCGACGGTAGGCGCCGATGGTGCTGAACCAGTCGAGGTCGCGGCCGCACTTCCTCCACCGCCACCACAGGCACTCAGCAGCAGTAGCAAACCGAAAACGAATGCCATCCGGGTGGCCCGGCCTGTAGTCCGTGTCTTCACTTGGAAATCCGCACCGAAGGAGTGCCGACAGTCTGCTGCGTTGCCATCGCGCCGGTCAACACGTAACCGATTGTTACGTCACTCACTAACCGTGTCCTGGATCCCAATCCGATCATATGATTCGCAACAGCTTGCGCCATTCACCTCACCACGCTGCGCAGACCGAGCTGAACGCCCGCAGTCCAGTCGACATGCGTCCAGGACGCAGCGTGGCTCTGCTCAAAGCGTGTAGGTCGGCTTTTCAGAAGCCAGCCTGGCGCCCAGCACCGCCTCGATGCGCTGCCGCGCG
>NZ_JBYCKI010000100.1:0-1817 GCF_057473305.1 Thiomonas sp. TH-17 | reverse complement strand
TTCATGTGGGCGATTGGGCCGTGCTGGGCGGCTATACCGGTGTGCATCAGTTCGTGCGTATTGGCGCCCATGTGATGACCGGCATCAGCTCGGTCATCCTGCAGGACGTACCGCCCTACACCCTGGTGGCAGGCAATCCAGCCAAACCGCACGGCATCAATGCCGAAGGGCTGCGGCGCAGGGGCTATTCGCCCGATCAGATCACCGCGCTGCGCGCCGCCTACCGTGTGTTGTATCGGCGGGGGTTGTCGCTGGAGCAGGCGCGCGCCGCGCTGGCCGATCTGCTGGCTGAACGGCCGCAGGCGGCCGAGGCAATTGGCGCGCTACAGGCGTTCCTGGCCGAGGCTGGGCGTGGCATCGTCCGGCCCTGAGCGGGTGATGACCGCCCGTGCTTCGGCGACTTTGGCCTTCGTCGCCGGTGAGGCTTCCGGCGATCTGCTGGCTGGGCATTTGCTCAGTGCCCTGCGCGACCGGGCGCCCGAGCTGAACCGCGTGGGCATCGGCGGACCGCGCATGCAGGCCGCGGGTTTCAATGCCTGGTGGCCCAGCGAACGGCTCGCGGTGAATGGCTATGCCGACGTGCTGGCGCGCCTGCCCGAACTGTTGCTGATGCGTCGGCGTTTGCGCGGGCGTCTTCTGGCCGAACCGCCGGCGGTGTTCGTCGGCGTGGACGCGCCGGATTTCAATCTGCAATTGGAGCGTCGGCTGCGGCAGGCGGGCATTCCGGTTGCGCACCTGGTGAGCCCGTCCATCTGGGCGTGGCGGCGCGAGCGCATCGAACTGATTCGCCAGGCTGTGGATCACATGCTCTGCATTTTCCCCTTCGAGCCAGCGCTCTATGCCGACACGGGCGTGAAGGCGACTTACATCGGCCACCCTCTGGCCGAGGTCATTCCTTTGGAGCCCGACCGCGAGGCGGCGCGGCGGGTGCTGGCTCTGCCCGCAGACGGCCGCTGTCTGGCCGTGCTGCCAGGTAGTCGTCGAGCCGAGGTGAAGCATCTCATTGCTCCGTTTTTGGCCGCTGCCGCTCTGCTGGTGCAGCGTGGCCAGATGTCACGGGTGATCGTGCCGATTGCTCATGCGGGCCTGCGGCCCATGGTGTTGCAGGCGGCTGCCGCGCATCCAGACCTTCCCTTGCACCTGATCGACGGACAGTCGCACACCGTTCTGGCAGCCTGCAATCTCGCCCTGGTCGCCAGTGGCACCGCCACGCTGGAATGTGCCTTGTTCAAGCGGCCCATGGTGATCGGCTATCGTATGTCGGCGCTCTCTTATCGCATGATGTCGGGCCGGGGTTATCTGCCCGATGTCGGGCTGCCCAACATTCTGGCTGGCAAACGTCTGGTGCCCGAGTTGTTGCAGCACGATTGCACCCCGCTGGCCCTGGCCGACGCGGCCAGCGACTTGCTGGAGCACCCGGCGCAATTGCAGCATCTGCAAGACCGCTTCGCTGATATGCACCTGAGTTTGCGGCGCGATACGGCCGCGCTGGCCTCGCAGGCCATTCTCGACATGATTCCGGCATGACGCAGACCGCCTTGTTCGCCGCAGCAGACGACGCTTCCGTCGCTCTGATTGCCGGCTGCGACGAAGTCGGGCGCGGGCCATGGGCAGGGCCGGTGGTGGCCGCGGCCGTGGTGCTCGATCCCGCCCATCCCATTGCCGGGCTGGCCGACTCCAAGCTGCTCAGCGCTCGCCGTCGCGAGGAACTCGATGCGCAAATCCGGGCGCACAGCCTGGGTTGGAGCATCGCCGAGAGTTCGGTCGAAGAAATCGATCAGCGCAATATTCTGCAGGCCACGCTGCTGGCCATGCAG
>NZ_JBYCKI010000099.1:0-3177 GCF_057473305.1 Thiomonas sp. TH-17 | reverse complement strand
TCGGTGGCGCCGCAAGCCAGCGGGCCGTAGGCGATGTAGCTGTGCCCGGTCACCCAGCCGATGTCGGCGGTACACCAGAACAGGTCGTCCGGGCGGATGTCGAAGGTCCAGAGCATGGTCAGCTTGGCCCAGAGCAGATAACCCGCGCTGGAATGCTGCACGCCCTTGGGTTTGCCGGTGGAGCCGGAGGTGTAAAGCAGAAACAGGGGATGTTCGGCCTCGACCCAAACCGGCGGGCAATCCGGGCTCTGGGCTGCGGACAGTTCGTGCATCCAGAGATCGCGCGGGGGGGTGAAGGCGACGTTGCCTCCAGTGCGCTGATAGACCACGACATGTCGGATGGTGTCGCAGCCGCCGAGAGCCAGGGCCTCGTCGACGATGGCTTTGAGCGGCAGCGATTTGCCCCCGCGTCGCTGTTCGTCGGCGGTGATCACCAGCACGGCACCCGCGTCTTCGATACGGTCGCGCAGCGACTGCGCTGAAAAACCGCCGAACACGACCGAGTGCGTGGCCCCGATGCGCGCGCAGGCCTGCATGGCCACTACGCCTTCGACCGACATGGGCATATAGATCACCACCCGATCGCCCTTGTTTACACCAAGCGACTTGAGCGCGTTGGCAAAGCGGCCGACCTTGTCGAGCAGTTCGCTGTAGCTCACGCGGGCGACGGTGCCGTCATCGGTCTCGAACACGACCGCGGTCTTGTCGCCCTTGCCGGCCTGCACGTGCACATCCAGGCAGTTGTAGGAGACGTTGAGCCGACCATCGTCGAACCATTTGTAGAACGGGGCCTGGCTGTCGTCGAGTGCGTGGGTGAAGGGATGCTGCCATTGCAGGTTTTCCCGCGCCATGCGCGACCAGAAGCCGGTGTAATCGGCCTCGGCCTCGGCGCAGAGGGCGCGATAGGCATCCATGCCGGAAATGCGGGCGGACTGCACGGTTTGCTGGGGGGGGTAATAAACCTTGCGTTCGTGCGGGTGTGTGGCGGTGTCGCTCATGACAGTCTCCTTCGTATTATGAAATTTCAGCGCAAAGGCGCAGGAAAAAACATTGCTATCTGAATTTTGCGCCCTTACGCAGCCCTGACGCTGCACCTTGAGCATAGTGCGCAGCGCTGGCGTGGGCATGAAATGGAGCGAGATGACAGGCTCCTAGAATCGCGGTTCACCACCTCACTACCGGAGCCGCCATGCCTCGTCCGCCCGATCTGCCGCACGTCCCCTTCATCCCCCGCCTGCTGTTCATGAGCCGCTGGCTGCAACTGCCGCTCTATGTGGGGCTGATCCTGGCGCTCGGGGTGTATGTCTTTCACTTCTGGGTGGAACTCACCGATCTGGTCGGCGCGGCATTCGGCAATCAGGCGTCGCTGGCGCACCTGCTCGAAGCCATTGCCGTGCGCAATCCTCTGCCCGTCGAAGGTGCGCAGGCTCTGGCGCATGGCGCCGCGCCCAAGCTCACCGAGACCACCATCATGCTGGTGGTGCTCAGCCTGATCGACGTGGTGATGATCGCCAATCTGCTCATCATGGTCATCGTGGGCGGATACGAAACCTTCGTGTCGCGCATGTACCTCGAAGACCATCCTGATCAGCCGGAATGGCTGTCGCACGTGAACGCCTCGGTGCTCAAGGTCAAGCTGGCGATGGCGATCATCGGCATCTCGTCCATCCACCTGCTGCGCACCTTCATCAATGCCGACGCCTACAGCGTGAAGGCGCTGGTGGCGCAGACCACCATCCATGTCGTGTTCCTGCTCTCGGCCATTGCGATTGCCTACACCGACCGCATGATGACGCGCACCGTTCTGCTCGGCCATGGCAAGGCGGACGCGGCTCATTAGGGCCCCCGCCTGTCAACCCCGGAGCCTGCCGTTTCACCCACAACAAACACCGTTCACACCATGACCCCCGTTATCCGCGCCGACGATTTGCGCGACAGCATCGCCTCGGCGCTGCAGTTCATCAGTTACTACCACCCGGCCGACTACATCAGTCATCTGGCCCGCGCGTATGAGCGCGAGCAATCGCCTGCGGCCAAGGACGCGATGGCGCAGATTCTGACCAATAGCCGCATGTGCGCCGAGGGGCATCGCCCGATCTGTCAGGACACGGGCATCGTCAATGTCTTTCTTGATATTGGCTTGAACGTGCGCCTGGAAGGCTTCGACGACGGCCTCGACGCAGTGGTCAACGCCGGGGTACGGCAGGGTTATCTCGACCCCGACAATGTGCTGCGCGCCTCGATCGTGGACGATCCGATCTTCGACCGCAAGAACACGCGCGACAACACTCCGGCCGTCATCAACGTCAACCTCGTGCCCGGCAATACCGTGTCGGTGAAGGTTGCCGCCAAAGGCGGCGGCAGCGAGAACAAGAGCAAGTTCATCATGATGAACCCCAGCGACAACCTGGTTGATTGGGTGCTCGCCACCCTGCCGACCATGGGCGCCGGCTGGTGCCCGCCGGGCATGCTGGGCATCGGCGTGGGCGGCACGGCCGAGAAGGCCATGCTCATGGCCAAGGAAGCGTTGATGGACGATATCGACATGTCCGATCTGCTGGCGCGCGGCCCGCAAAACAAGCTGGAAGAATTGCGCATCGAGTTGTTTGAAAAGGTCAACGCGCTGGGCATCGGCGCCCAAGGTCTTGGCGGCCTGTCCACCGTGCTGGACGTGAAGATCAAGACCTACCCGTGCCACGCGGCCAGCAAGCCGGTGGCCATGATTCCCAACTGCGCCGCCACCCGCCATGCCCACTTCGTGCTCGATGGCAGCGGCCCGGCCTTTCTCGATCCGCCCAGCCTCGACCTCTGGCCGCAGGTGCACTGGCAGCCCGATGCCACGCGCAGTCGCCGCGTCAATCTCGACACCCTGACCCGAGAAGACGTAGCGAGCTGGAAGCCGGGCGACACCCTGCTGCTCTCGGGCGAACTGCTCACCGGGCGCGACGCCGCGCATAAGCGCATCAGCGACATGCTGGCGCGTGGCGAAACCCTGCCCGTCGATTTCACCAACCGGGTGATCTATTACGTCGGCCCGGTCGACCCGGTGCGCGATGAAGTCATGGGCCCGGCCGGCCCAACCACTGCCACCCGCATGGACAAATTCACTGAGACCATGCTCGCGCAAACCGGGCTGATCGCCATGATCGGCAAGGGCGAACGCGGCCCGGTGGCGAT
>NZ_JBYCKI010000098.1:0-5882 GCF_057473305.1 Thiomonas sp. TH-17 | reverse complement strand
TGCTCGACGCAATCGACAGCCTGGGCCTGCGCTGCGACGGCACGCTGCTGCAGCTCAACAGTTACGAGAACCGGGTTTTTCAGGTAGGTCTGGAAGACGGCAGCCAGCGCATCGCCAAGTTCTACCGCCCCGGCCGCTGGAGCGACGCGGCCATTCTGGAAGAGCACGCCTTTACCCTGGAACTGGCCGAGCGCGAGGTGCCGGTCGTGCCACCCCTGCTGTTGGGCGGCCGCACCCTGCATGCCGTCGCCGGGCATCGGCTGGCCCTGTTCGCGCGCCAGGGCGGGCGCACTCCAGAGATCGAACAGGACGAGACGCTGGAATGGTTGGGCCGCTCTCTCGGCAGGCTCCATGCCGTTGGCGCCGCGCGTGCCTACCAAGCCCGTCCCACGCTGGATGTGCAGACCTTCGGCGTGGCGTCGCGCGATTTGTTGCTCGATGGCGGCTGGTTGCCCGAAGACCTGCGCGCCGCTTGGCTCGCCGTCGTCAATCAGGCGCTCGACGCCGTGCGCCAGACCTATGCGCGGGCCGGGGACGTGTCGCTGATCCGGCTGCATGGCGATTGCCATCCGGGCAATCTGCTCTGGACCGACGAGGGCCCGCATTTTGTCGACTTCGACGATAGCCGCAGCGGGCCCGCGATTCAGGATTTGTGGATGCTGCTTTCCGGCGACGAGGCCGACATGCGACGTCAGTTCGCGGCGCTGCTGCGCGGCTACGAGATGTTCCGCGAGTTCGACGATCGCGAGAAGCATCTCGTAGAAGCCCTGCGCACCCTGCGCCTGCTGCATCACAGCGCCTGGATCGCCAGCCGCTGGAGCGATCCTGCGTTTCCCGCGGCGTTTCCCTGGTTCGGCAGCGTGCGTTACTGGCAGGACCGCATCCTGGAGTTGCGCGAGCAGGTCGCGCTGATGCAGGAGCCGCCGCGGATTTAGGGCAGCGCCGAGCAGGCCTTATCGGCCCAGCGCGTTGAAGTTTGAGTCTGCGCCTCCCCACCCCGGCCCTCCCCACAAGTGGAGAGGGAGCGAACACGACTCCTCCACAGCGCGGGGGAGGTTGGGAGGGGGAGAGGCCGTTGCATGGCGTTGCTCAGGAGCCCTTCATCCTTCTGCATTCCGAATCAGGCATCTTGAATGGCGTCCCGCTGCTGGCAGATTTCTCGGGTCAGCCCGCGCAGCCAGCGGTGGGCGGGGTCGGCGTCCAGGCGCGGATGCCACAGTTGCGAAATGGCGATGCCCGGCGTGCTCACCGGTAGGTCGAAGGCGTGAAAGGCGCTCGCACCTTGTGCCGCCGTCGCCGTGCCACCGCGCAGGAACGACTGCGGCGCCAGCGCGATCAGGTCGGAAGCCCGGGCGATGGCCAGCGCCGCGGGAAAGCCGGGCACCACCACCCGGATGTCGCGCTGTAGCCCGAGCGCCGCGAGCGCTTCGTCCACCGGCCCCTGCGGCCGCCCGCGGCGTGACGTCACGACATGACCGAAGGCCACATAGCGCTCGGGAGTCACGGGACCGTCCAGCAGCGGGTGGCCAGCGCGTACCACGCCGACGAAGCGGTCGTGATAGAGCGCCTGCACGCGGAACTCAGGCCCGGCCTGCCCCATCACGCCGATCTCCAGGTCGGCCAGGCCCTCGCGCAGATGGCGCGCATCCTTGTCGGCTTTGAGCACAAACCGCACCCGCGCCCGTGGCGCCTGACTCGCCAGGGCCGAGGCCAGCGGCCCGCCGAAAACGTCGATGAAACCTTCGTTGGCGCGAAGGGTGAAGGTGCGGTCGAGCTGCGTCAGGTCGAGACTTTGGCGGGCTGGCTTGAGCAGGTCTTCGATCTGCCGGGCGAGGCCGGGCACCTGGCTGCGCAACTGCGCGGCATGCGGCGTGAGCACCAGACCCCGTCCGGCCCGCACCAGCAGGGGGTCGCCGGTGAGGGTGCGCAAGCGTGTGAGCGCCCGGCTCATGGCCGAAGGGCTGAGGTTGAGCCGCCGTGCGGCCGCCGTCACGCTGCATTCGCTCAGCAGCGCATCGAGTACGGGAAGCAGATTGAGGTCCATCGGGGCAGGTCGCACAGCTATGGCGTTTCATGCAACTATAACTTGCGGGCATTGCGTCTTCCGCCACTAATCCCCGACTGATAGAGTGCCCTGCATATCAGCGACATCCCAACACTTTTCATGCAACTTCCTTCTTCCCCCGAACCGGTGCTGCCTCGTACCCAAGCAGTTCCCAGCCCGCAGACCAGCGCAGGCGACTCCCTCGAACCCGGGCAGCTCTGGGCCCTGGTTGGCGTGTTGCTCGCGACGGTGCTGGTCGTGCTCGACGGCACCATCGTCAACGTCGCCCTGCCCACGATTTCCACCGAATTGCACGTCAGCGCGTCGCAGGCGATCTGGGTGGTCACGGCGTATCAGATGGCCCTGGTCATGGCGCTGTTCCCCTGCGCGGCCATCGGCGACAAGATCGGGCATCGCACGCTGTACGTCGGCGGGGTGGCGTTGTTCACCCTGGCCTCGGCCCTGTGCGTCATGGCGCCGAGCTTCGGATGGCTGGTGGCTGCGCGGTTCATTCAGGGTCTGGGCGGTGCGGGCATCATGGCGCTCAACGCCGCTTTGCTGCGCGCCATCGTGCCGCAGCGCATGCTGGGCCGCTCCATCGGCTGGAGCGCGCTGACCGTGGCACTGTCCTCAGCGGCCGGGCCGACGATCGGCGCGGTGATTCTGTCGCTGGCCGACTGGCGCTGGCTGTTTGCCGTCAACCTGCCGGTTGGCTTGATCACCCTGCTGGCGCTGCGGAGGCTGCCGAAGGGCGCACCGGGCCAGCGCCCGCTCGATCTGCCCAGCATGGCCCTGAACGCGCTGGGTTTTGCCACGCTCGTGCTCGGCGTCGACCGGCTCGCGGCCTCGCCCGCGCAAGGCGGTGTGCTGATGGCAGTGGCTGTCGCGGCCTTTGCAGCGCTGATCGCACGCGAATGGCGGGTTGAAGCGCCGCTCATTCCGCTCGATCTCCTGCGCGTGTCGGCGTTCCGGCTGTCGGTGTTCGCCTCGATCTGTTGCTTCGCGGCGCAGATCGCGGGCATCGTCGCCCTGGTCTTCGACTTTCAAAACCGCCTCGGCGAAAGCGCGCTGGTCACCGGCCTGGCGTTGACCCCCTGGCCCCTGACGGTGGCCGTGGCCGCTCCGCTCGCCGGACGCCTGGCCGACCGAGTATCCACCGCCGCCCTCTGCACCTTTGGCGCCGTCTGTCTGGCCGCCGGCCTGCTGCTGGCCGCCTGGATGACGCAGGAACAGCGTCTGCTGCCCCTCGTCGCCAGTACTGTGTTATGCGGTCTGGGCTTCGGATTCTTCCAGGTGCCGAACAACCGCAACATGCTGCTCGCCGCCCCCCGCGCACGCAGCGCGGCAGCCGGCGGCATGCAAGCCACCGCGCGGCTCTCAGGCCAGACCGCGGGCGCCGTGGCCAGCTCGCTGGTGTTTCATCTGGTGGCCGGAGCCCACGCCCCTCAGGTCGGCCTGCTGGTCGCCACCGGCATGGCCGCGCTGGGCGCCTTGTTCAGCGTGATGCGTGTAGCGCAGGGTGCCGCATTGGGCTCAGGCGGCGAAGCGCGGTCGTGAGAAGCAAAGTTGCGGCAGGCGCTCTCGGATACTTTGATCGCCGCCTTTGGCGATCATCAGCCTACCGTTCTTTTGCGAGAAATCGAGCGCTGCGATGGCGGCCAATCTTTGGCGAGTGCAGGTTCTTGACCAGCTCGGATCACTCATGGAGTCGGGGCGACCCTCAACGGTAGTCACGGCCGCCGAAATTCCTCCGGTGCTGCCTTGGGCTCACCCCCAAGATGCGTTGAAAATGCAGCCTGAAATTGGCAGTTGACCCAAGCCCCACCTCAGTCACGATCTGCTCCACCGAAAGTTTGGTGCTCTCGAGAAGCTCTTGTGCACGCTGTACTCGCATGCGAATGAGCCATTGGGAGGGCGACTCTCCAAACTGCTCGATGAACCGCCTGTGCAGCGTTCGCGTACTGCTGCGCGCCTGATCTGCCAAGGCTGAGATGGTTAGCGGCTGATTCAAGTTGGCCATTGCCCAGTTGATCAGGGGCTGCAGGTTTCTGTCGGTAGACGCGGCTGTCGGCGGAATGAACTGGGCCTGCCCACCTTCGCGCTGGAGGGGCACCACAGACAACCGCGCGACATGGGCGGCGATTGCGGCACCGAAGTCAGATCGGATCATGTGCAGGCAGAGATCAAGCCCCGCAGCCGCTCCGGCTGACGTGAGGATCTGACCGTTGTCGACGAAGAGCACTGCAGGGTCCACGTCGACGACGGGATATCGTTGAGCCAACTCAGGCGCCGCGGCCCAGTGCGTGGTTGCACGCAATCCATTCAGCAAGCCCGCTTCGGCCAACACAAATGCACCCGTGCAAATTGAGGCGATCCGCGTCCCTCGTCGAGCCGCCTTACGCAGCGCCTCCACGACGGTCGGACTCACCGACATCTGCGGCAAAAGAATGCCCGGCACGATGATGGTGTCAGCGGTTTCCAGCGGCGTCAGATCGTGTTTGATGCGAAGGCTGAACACGCCAGCATCCAGTTCGGGCTGCTCTGCGCACACCGCCACTTGGTAGCAGGCGTGGGCAGCCGGGCTGGTCGCATGGCGAAAGGTTTCGCAGGCCATCGCAAGATCAAACGACAACACGCCTGGCAGAGCAAGGCAGGCCATGCGGTGCGGTCTGAGCGCTTGGGTTCGGGTTGATTTCATGCTGAGTTGACCAATCAACTTGCTGGTTTGTAGGTTCGCTGTGGATTGGCCGAAAACAGTCGAATAATGTCAATTCAGCCACTTTCCCACTATACGCGTTTTGCGAAGAATGGCGGCATGACTCTTCAAGATCGTGAGAGCAGCGTCAGTGGCTCAGCATTCACCCCCAAACCTCGCGTCTCGATATTGCGTGTGTTCTGTCTCGTCGAGGCGACCACGCTGCTGGCATTGCTATTCGTTGCCGTGCCGTTGAAGCACCTGGCGGGATACCCGCTCGCAGTTGAAGTGATGGGCCCCATCCACGGATTTGTATTTTTGGTTTTTGGATGGATGGTCGTGCAAGCTATGGCGGCAGGGAGCATCTCGGGGCGGACAGGAGCAAAGTTGCTACTTGCTGCATTCGTGCCCTTCGGCGGCATCTACAGTTGGCGGGCCCTGCGATGACATACCTCTGGATTAAAAGCCTGCATATCGCGGCCGCACTCATCTTTACTGGCGGGCTTACGCTCTTGGCGGTTGTGGCATCAGGCTGGACTTTGGGGAGCGGAGTGCTTCTACCCAACGACAAGCGTATTGCGCATGTCGCCCTGTTGTGGGATCGCCGTGTGACTACGCCGGCCTTGGGGGTCGTTTGGGCAACCGGCCTGGGCCTCGCAGTATGGGGCGGATGGCTGGGTCAGGGATGGCTGACCGCCAAAATCGTGTTGGTCGTAGCCCTGTCTGCGCTGCATGGTGTATTGACGGCCACGCTACGCAAGCGCATGGAGAATGCCCCTGCGTCCAAATCATCCTGGCTAAGGCACAGCCCTACTGTCGTTGTCGCTTGCTTATTGGTTATTGCTGTGCTGGTCACAGTCAAGCCATAGGGCCTGCTTTTGCCGCATCGGCTTCTTCTTGCACGATGCTTTGGCGAGGCTCGCGCAAACCAAAAACGGTATGGCTCGCCTCGCCCTCATCACTCCACCGTCACACTCTTGGCCAGATTGCGGGGCTTGTCCACATCGGTGCCTCGGGCGGTTGCGGTGTGATAGGCCAGCAGTTGCAGGGGCACGACGTGGAGGATGGGGGAGAGCGCGCCGTAGTGTTCGGGCAGGCGGATGAGGTGCACGCCTTCGCTGGCTTCGATCTGGCCGTCGGCGT
>NZ_JBYCKI010000097.1:0-39973 GCF_057473305.1 Thiomonas sp. TH-17 | reverse complement strand
CCGAGTTCGATCGCGCCGTGCTGGAGAGCCTGCGCGAGCCGCTGGAAACCGGGCGCATTCATATTTCCCGCGCGGCGCGGCAGGCCGAGTTTCCGGCGCGGTTTCAGCTCATCGCGGCGATGAATCCCTGCCCCTGCGGCTATCTGGGGCATGCCACCAAGGGCTGCCGTTGCACGCCCGACCAGGTGTCGCGGTATCAGGGGCGTATCTCTGGCCCCTTGCTCGACCGCATCGACATTCAGGTCGAAGTCGGTGCCATTGCGCCTGACGCGCTGTTGCAACTGCCGCAAGGCGAAACCAGCGTGCAGATCGCCGCTCGTGTGGCTGTTGCCGCTGATCGGCAACAGGCGCGGCAAGGGGCGCTCAATGCCCAGTTGCAGGGCGCTGAACTGGATGAGCACTGCGCCCTCGATGCCGCCGGCAGCGCGTTTCTGAGCCAGGCGATCACCCGGCTGGGGTGGTCTTCACGCGCGGCGCATAGGGTGCTGCGGCTGGCGCGCACCATCGCCGATCTGGCCGGATCGGAGCACATCGCCCTGCCTCATCTGGCCGAAGCCATGCAGTTGCGCCGCGCCTTGGCCGCCGCGGCATGACAAAAAAAAGCCAGGTGCGTTGCGCACCTGGCTGGAAATGCCCGGATCGGGGGGAGAGTCTGTAGAGCAGACTACCGGGCAACTTGGAGGGCCACAGGATCGAGCATGAACTCAAGCCACGTAGCACCAGTTCTGTTCAGGAAAAAAGCAAAAAGTTCAGTCCATTTTGTAACGCTCTATCTTTCCCGTCAATCATCCGCGAACAGTGTGGCGACCCCCCGTAAACAGGCGGTGTTTGGCCGTTAATAAATAGCGTGGAGACTCTATTGAATCGGGTTGAGTCCGCCGTCAGCGCCAATCTGCACGCGCTGCCCCACGGGAGGGGCGACCTTGAGCTGAAGCGTCTGTACCTGACCGTTCTCCAGGCGGACTTGCACGTTGTAGACCGTCTGCGCATCCACCCGTTTGGCAATTTCGTTGCCCGCGAGGCCGCCGCCGATGGCGCCAGCCACGGTGGCCAGCTTGCGTCCGTCACCGCCGCCGACCTGATTGCCCAGGATGCCGCCGATGAGTCCCCCGGCGATCACGCCCACCGGGTTGGTCTGCTGCGACTGCACCTGCACCGGGGTGACCGCGGTCACGGTGCCGCAGTTATTGCAGACGGGCTGCTGCGGTGCGGCCGGTACGGGCGCGGTTTGCGGTGCAAACTGTTGGGGCGCGAAGGTCTGCGGCGCGGCTGCCTGCTGCGTCACGGGGGTGGGTTTCGGGGCGGCTACGGGTTGTTTGACCACGGGCTGTGGCGCGGGCACATGGGCCACCTCGGCGGCAGGCTTGGGTGCAGGCGCAGGCGCGGCCGCAATGACGGGAGTGGCGGCCGAGGCTGCAGCTGCGCGAGCCAGCGGCGCACTGGCGGGTTGCGACGCGGCGGCCAGTGGTTGGATGGGCGCGGCGACTGCAGAGGCTGCGGCGACTTCGGGCTTACTGCCCGAGCTATCGCTGAGCTTGTAAAGCACCGCGGCCAGCAAGGCCACGATGACAGCGCCCATGATGAAAACCGCGATCCAGACGCCTTTTCCCGTCGTGGCTGGGCCTTGCGGAGGAATGGATGACATATTGCTCTCCCGTGAATCCAATGAAATGTGTGCGTGTTTAACGCAACAGAACGCCGGTTTGACGACAGCCGCCCGCCGCGCATCAAGGAAACGCCGGGCCGCCCCAAGTTTTCTTGACCCCCGCGGGGGGCAGGTCGGCGAGCCGACCCTGGGGGCGCTCAATGGCCGATGGCCCCCAGCGCCTGATCCAGGTCGGCGATCAGGTCGTGCTGGTTTTCGATGCCGATGGACAGCCGCACCATGTCCTCGCTCACCCCGGCTGCTTCCAGTTCCTGCGCATTGAGCTGGCGATGCGTGGTCGTGGCCGGATGGCAGGCCAGCGACTTGCAGTCGCCGATGTTGACCAGCCGGGTGAACAGCTTGAGCGCATCCTGAAAACGCGCTCCAGCCTCGCGACCGCCTTTGAGGCCGAAGCTCAAAATGCCCGAGGCGCGGCCGTGCATCAACCGCTGGGCGACGTCGTGATCGGGATGGTCGACCAGCCCCGCGTAGCGCACCCAGGCGACGCGCGGATGCTTTTGCAGGTGCGTGGCGATGTGCAGCGAGTTGGCGCAGATGCGGTCCATGCGCAGCGGCAGGGTTTCGATGCCTTGCAGAATGAGGAAGGCGTTGAGCGGAGACAGCGCCGCGCCCATATTGCGCAACGGCACCACGCGGGCGCGGGCGATGAACGCGGCGGCGCCGAACTGCGCTGTGTAGCTCACGCCGTGATAGCTCACGTCGGGCTCGACCAGTAGCTTGAAGCGGTCGGCATGTGCGACCCAGTCGAACTTGCCGGAGTCGACGATGGCCCCGCCCACGCTGTTGCCGTGGCCGCCGAGGTATTTGGTCAGCGAGTGCACCACGATGTCGGCGCCATGCTCGAACGGACGGCAGAGGTAGGGCGAGGGCACGGTGTTGTCCACAATCAGCGGCACGCCGGCGGCGTGCGCCACTGCGGCGAGCGCGCCGATGTCGGTCACGTTGCCCAGCGGATTGCCGATGGTTTCGCAGAACACCGCGCGGGTGCGGGCGTCGATCAGCCGGGCAAAGCTGGCAGGGTCGCGCGGGTCGGCGAAGCGCACCTCCAGTCCCTGCCGGGGGAAGGTGTGGGCGAACAGGTTGTAGGTGCCGCCATACAAACGGCTGCTGGAGACGATGTTGTCGCCCGCCTCGGCCAGGGTTTGAATCGCCGCGGTGATGGCGGCCATGCCCGAAGCCACCGCCAGCGCCGCCACGCCGCCTTCGAGTGCCGCGACGCGCTTTTCCAGCACGTCGTTGGTTGGGTTCATGATGCGGGTGTAGATATTGCCCGCGACCTTCAGGTCGAACAGATCGGCGCCGTGCTGGGTGTCGTCGAAGGCGTACGACACGGTCTGGTAAATGGGTACGGCGACCGAACGGGTCACGGGATCGGGGCTGTAGCCGGCGTGGACGGCCAGGGTTTCGAATTTCATGGGAAGGTCTCCGGTCGATATGGGTCAAAGCCTAATGGGCATTTGGCGCAAATCCAAGGATCGAATCGTTTGAAGCTTATGCCTCTTGATCTGCAGCGACGCGAGGATTTAAGGCTGCCTGCTTGCGCTGCTGCGTCTGGAAGTAGGCCGATGGCGTGGTGCCCAGCGCCTGGCGGAAGGTCTTGATGAAGGCGCTCACGCTGTCATACCCCAGCGACAGCGCCACATCCTTCACCGCCCGGCCGGTGGCCAGCCATTCCAGCGCCTGGGTCAGCCGCGCCCATTGCCGCCATTGGGCGAAGCTCATGCCGGTTTCCAGCACGAATTTCCGGCTCAGCGAGCGGGCGCTGATGTCGGCCCAGCGCGCCCACTGCTCCAGGGTGCGCGCGCTGGCGATATTGTCGAGCAGGGCGCGGGCGATGCTCAGCAGCCGGGCGTCCTGCGGCCAGGGCAGTTGCAGCGGACGGGCGGGCGACTGGCGTAACTCATCGAGCAGCACCAGCAGCAGACGCATGCGGGTGAGATCGAGCGGGGTGTCGTGCGGCCAGCTCAGTGCCTTTTGCAGCACCAGCGCCACCAGCGGGTTCACCGGGTAGCTCGTCGGTTCGGCCGGCAGGTCGCCGCAGAGCTGCGGCGTGAGAAAGGCGCCGAAACCCGCGGTCGGCCCGTAAGACAGCACCGCGTGCTCCACGCCGGGCGGCATCCAGCCGATGGTTTGCGAGGGGGAAAGCTGGCGGCCCTGCGCGGTTTCCACGATGACCAGACCCTCGGTGAGCAGAAACAGCGTGCCGCGGGCGTGGCAATGGGTCTCCGGGTCCATCGCGAGCTGATTGCGCACATTCACCGCGATCAGCTCGGCGCCGCCCAGGTGATTGATGCGGGCGAGCAACTCGGCCTCGCTGCATTCGCATTCAGTTGACGTTGACGTAGGCGCGGTGTGGTGGGGCATATTGGCGTATTCGTGGCGTGTTTGCGATATTCATTGGCATAGTAAAGCAACCCGGCCATATCGTCCTCCTCTAGCATCCATCTCGTTCGTCCCGTGCAATCGGGGGAGCGCACCCGGCAGAAATCGCTAGTGCCTCCTAGAATCAGCCGACCTTTGATCCGCCAGCACCCTGCTCACAGGCGCATAGCGCGGTGAAAATCGTCTGGTTCGTCTCCCCCATTGCCTTCCGCCTCTCCGGACCGCCTTATGCAGAATTTGCCCGCGACCCCTCGCGTTTTATGGATTGCCCTTGGCGCCGCCCTGCTTGGCGGCTGCACGACGGTCGGCCCCGATTTCCATACGCCCAAGGCGCCCTCGGTTCAGCAGTACACCCGCGAGGCCTTGCCCGCGCAGACCGCATCGGCCCCCGGCACGCTGGGTGGGGCGCAGCGCTTCCAGACGGTCGAGCGCATCGCGCCCGACTGGTGGCGGGCCTACGGCTCGTCTCGCCTCGATGGCTTGGTGGACGCGGCGCAGCGCAGCAGCCCGACGCTGGCCGCCGCCGAAGCCACCCTGCGCCAGGCGCAGCAGACTTACCAAGCGCAGGCCGGCTCCACGCTCTATCCCACGGTCAACGCCAAACTGGGCGCCAGCCGTAATCAGGCGAATGCAGCGAGTTCGGGGCAGTCAGGCGACCGCACCACCACCTACAACCTCTACAACGCGAGCATCGCCGTTGGCTACAACTTCGACCTGTTCGGCGGCAACCGCCGCGCGCTCGAAGCCCTGGCCGCGCAGGCCCACTATCAGCAGTACCAACTCGACGGCGCCCGGCTGACACTGGCGGCCAATGTGGTTACGGCGGCGTTCACCCAGGCGCAGCTTGGGGCGCAGATCGACGCCACCGAAGCCATCCTCAAGGCGCAGCAAAACCAGCTCGACATCGCCCGCAAACGCTTCGCCCTCGGCGCTGCGGCCCGTACCGATGTGCTGACGCTGCAAACTCAGGTGGAGCAGACGCGCGCCAGCATCCCGCCGCTGCGCAACAAGCTAGAGCAGACCGATCATCTGCTGGCCGTGTTGCTCGGTCAGGCGCCGGGCGCGGCCGATATTCCCCGGTTCACCCTGGCCGACTTCAGCTTGCCGCAAACGCTGCCCGTCGTCGTGCCGTCCGCGCTGGTGCAGCAGCGCCCGGACATCCAGGCCAGTCAGGCGTTGTTGCACGCGGCCACGGCGCAGTACGGCGTGGCGATTTCCAACCTTTATCCGCAGATCAATCTCAGCGCCAGTCTGGGCACGCAGGCGCTCACGATGGGCGCCTTGTTCGGCCCGGGTTCAGCCGTTTGGTCGCTGGCCGGCAGTCTGGCTCAACCCCTGTTCAACGCCGGTTTGAAGGCCGGTGCAAACGCCGCTGAGGCCAGCCTGCAAGCGGCCGGAGCCAACTATCAGCAAACCGTGCTGCAGGCCCTGCGCAATGTGGCCGATGCCTTGCGCGCGCTCGACAACGACGCGCAGACGCTGCAGGCGCAGGCCGCAGCCGATGCGGCAGCGCAAGAGTCGCTCAAGCTCGTCGATCAGCAATACCTGCTGGGCGCCGCCAGTTATCTGCAGTTGCTCACCGCGCAGCAGCAGGCGCAGCAAACCCGCATCGGCCTGATTTCGGCGCAGGCGCAGCGCCTGGCCGACAGCGCGGCGCTCTATCAAGCCATGGGCGGCGGTGTGCTGGGTGAGCAGAGCGCGCCCGTCGCCACCGCGTCGGCCAGCAAGTAAGCCTTCAATATTCCCTCGGTATTCCCGATCAGTCCCCCTACAAAAGCCAGTACACGGAGTTCACAGATGACCAAAGGCACCACCAAGCGCATGATCATCATGCTCATCATCGCCGCCGTCCTGATTGGGGGGATGGTGTGGTTCCAGCACTTCAAGGGCACCATGATTGCCAAGGCGATCAAGGGCATGTCCAACCCGCCGCAGACGGTTTCGACCATCGTGGCGCAGGAGTCATCGTGGCAGCCCACGGTTGAAGCGCTCGGTAATCTGCGCGCCAGCCAGCAAGCCTCGCTCAGCCCGCAGATCGCGGGGGTGGTCACCGCGATTCATTTCCGCTCTGGCGAGAAAGTGCGCGCGGGCCAAGTGCTGGCGCAGATCAGCGACGCCCCGCAGCGCGCCCAACTCGCGCAACTGCAGGCGCAGGTCGGGCAGTTGCAGGCTCAGCTCAATCTGGCGCAAATCACGCTCAAGCGAGATGAAGCGCAGCTCAAGGTGCAGGCCATCAGCCAGGCCGTGGTTGACACCGACCGTGCCAATGTGACCAGCGTGCAGGCCCAACTCAAGGCGCTGGCCGAGCAGATCAATGCGCAAAAGGCGGTGCTGGCGCAGGCCACTGTCACCGCGCCGTTCTCGGGCGTGCTGGGCATTCGGCAGGTCAACCTCGGCCAATATCTGGCGCCGGGTACGGCGGTGGTCACGCTGCAGGCGCTCGATCCGATGGACATCGACTTCACTGTGCCGCAGAACCAGATTGATCTGGTGCATGTGGGCATGAAAGCGGAGCTCACCACCAACGCGGCGGCAGGCAAAACCTTTGAAGCCAAAGTCATTGCGGTCGAGCCGCAGATCAACACGGCCACGCGCAACCTCACGGTGCGCGCCCGCATTCCCAACCCCAAGGGCGAGCTGCTGCCCGGCGTGTTCGCCACGATACGACTGACCGATGGCGCGCCGCACAACTACATCACCCTGCCCAATGCGGCCGTGGCCTACAACCCGTATGGCGCGACGGTCTATCTGGTCAAGGACGAAGGCAAGGGCGCCGACGGCAAACCCAAGCTGGTGGCCGAACAGCGCTTTATCACCACCGGCCTGACGCGCGGAGATCAGGTGGCCGTGCTCAGCGGGCTGAAGGCCGGTGAAACCGTGGTGACCGCCGGGCAGCTCAAGCTGCGCAATGGCGTCCCGGTGCTCATCAACAACAGCGTGCAGCCGTCCGACAACCCCAACCCGCAAGTGCCCAATTCCTGAATCGGCTAGAGCGCGATGAACAAGAAATTCACAGACATCTTCATTGATCGTCCGGTACTGGCCGTCGTGGTCAGTCTGGTGATCCTGGTGCTGGGCCTGCGCTCGGTCGGCCTGCTGCCGGTGCTGCAATATCCGTACACGCAGAACGCCGTGGTCACCGTCACCACCACCTACCCCGGCGCCGACGCCAATCTGGTGGCCAGCTTCATCACCACGCCGCTGGAAAACGCCATCGCGCAGGCCAACGGCATCGACTACATGACGTCGAGCAGCGTGCAGAGCAGCAGCACCATCACCGCCAACCTGCGGCTGAACTACGACCCCGACAAGGCGCTCACCGAGATCAACACCAAGGTGAACTCGGTGCTCAACCAGTTGCCTGCCGCGGCGCAGAAGCCGGTGCTCACGGTCTCCATCGGGCAGACCATCGACGCCATGTACATCGGCTTTTACAGCGATGTGCTCAAGCCCAATCAGATCACCGACTACATCACCCGCTCGGTGCAGCCCAGGCTGCAGTCGGTCGACGGCGTGCAGACGGCGGAGATTCTGGGCGCCAAGAATTTCGCCCTGCGCGCCTGGCTCGACCCCAACAAACTCGCTGCCTACGGCCTCACCGCCGCCGATGTGTATTCGGCCCTGGCCGCCAACAACTATCTCTCGGCCACGGGCAACACCAAGGGCCAGATGGTGCAGATCAATGTGTCGGCCAACACCGATCTGAAGTCGCTCAGCGGCTTCCGCAATATGGTGGTGAAGACGGTTGACGGCCAGGTGGTGAGGCTCGATCAGGTGGCCAACGTCACCCTCGGCTCGGACGACTACGACAGCTCGGTGGCCTTCGATGGCAAGTCGTCGGTGTTTGTCGGCATTCAGGTGGCGCCCGGCGCCAACCTGCTCGACGTCGTGGCCCGCGTGCGCAAAGTCTTCCCCGATATTCAGCAGCAATTGCCCTCCGGCTTGCAGGGGCAGATCGTGTACGACTCGACCAAGTTCGTCACCTCCTCCATCGACGAGGTGATCAAGACGCTGATCGAAGCCGTGCTCATCGTCACCGCCGTGGTGTTCATCTTCCTCGGTTCGCTGCGCTCGGTCATCATTCCGCTGGTGGCCATCCCGCTGTCGATCGTGGGCACCTTCACCATCATGCTGGCGCTGGGCTACTCGATCAACCTGCTCACCCTGCTATCCATCGTGCTGGCCATCGGACTGGTGGTGGACGACGCCATCATCGTGGTCGAGAACATCAGCCGCCACCTCGAAGAAGGCATGTCGCGGCATGACGCCGCCGTGCGGGCCGCGCGTGAACTGGCCAACCCCATCATCGCCATGACCATCGTGCTCGTGGCAGTGTATGTGCCCATCGGTTTCATGGGCGGCCTCACCGGCGCGCTGTTCACCGAGTTCGCCTTCACCCTGGTGGGCACCGTGGTGATCTCGGCCATCATCGCGCTGACGCTGTCGCCCATGATGTGCTCCAAGCTGCTCAAGGCGCCCGATCCGCAGAGCCATAGCTGGCAAGACCGGCTGGTGCTGTTCCTCGACCGCACTTTCGACCGGCTGCACCAGCGCTACGAGCGCACCCTGCACGGCTCGCTCAACTTTCTGCCGGTGACGGCGGTGATGGCGGTCATCATTCTGGGCTCCATTTATTTCCTCTACTCCACCTCCATGTCGGAGCTGGCGCCGCAGGAAGATCAGGGCGTGCTCATTGCCGTGTCGTTCAACAGCCCGACGGCCACGCTCGACCAGCGCGCGCTCTATGCCAAGCAGGTCTATGACGTGTTCAAGACCTTCCCCGAGACCGACCATGTGTTCCAGCTCAACACGCCCAGTCAGGTGATCGCCGGCATGGTGCTCAAGCCCTGGGATGAGCGCACCCGCACGGCCACGCAGATGCAGCCCGAGCTGCAGCAAAAGCTCAGTCACATCGCAGGCAGCCAGATCGCCGTGTTCCAGCCGCCGCCGCTGCCGGGCTCGCGCGGCCTGCCCATCCAGTTCGTCATCACCACCACCGAACCGGCGGACAAGCTCTACGACGTGTCGCAGAAATTCCTGCAAGACGCGCTGAAATCCGGCAAGTTCATCTTTCTGCAGTCTGACCTGCGTATCGACCTGCCGCAGACCCGCATTCACATCGACCGCAACATGGCCGCGCAACTCGGCCTGACCATGCAGGACATCGGCTCGGCGATGTCGGCCATGCTCGGCGGCGGTTACGTCAACTTTTTCGAGCTCGACGGCCGCTCCTACAAGGTCATTCCGCAGGTCGAGCAGAAGTACCGCCTCAATGCCAGCCAGCTGCAGCACTACTACATCCGCACGGCAAGCGGGGCGATGGTGCCGCTGTCCACCGTGGTGCACCTGACCTCAAGCGTGCAGCCCGAGACCATCAACCACTTCCAGCAGCTCAACTCGGCGACCATTCAGGGCGTTTCGCTGCCCACCATCGCCCAGGGCGAGGCGCTGGACGATCTGGTGGCCTTGGCCAAGCGCACCCTGCCGGTCGGCTACAGCTACGACTTCGCCGGGCCGTCGCGCCAGTTCGAGCAGGAGACCGGCGGCCTGGTGCTGACCTTCGGTTTTGCCATGATCATCATCTTCCTGGCGCTGTCGGCACAGTTCGAGAGCTTCCGCGATCCGGTCATCATTCTGGTGTCGGTGCCCATGGCGATCTCGGGCGCGCTGCTGTTCATCAACCTGGGCATCGGCCACGCCACCCTCAATATCTACACCGAGGTCGGGCTGGTGACGCTGATCGGCTTGATCTCCAAGCACGGCATTCTCATCGTCGAGTTCGCCAACAACCTGCAGCGTGAAGGCCGAAGTAAACGCGAAGCCATCGAACACGCCGCAGGCATGCGTCTGCGCCCGATTCTGATGACCACCGCCGCCATGGTGCTGGGCGTCATGCCGCTGATCTTCGCCAGCGGAGCGGGCGCGGTCAGTCGTTTCAATATGGGTCTGGTCATCGCCACCGGCTTGTCCATCGGCACCCTGTTCACCCTGTTCGTCGTGCCTGCGATGTACATGCTGCTCGGCGCCGATCACAGTCACGAGGCGCGCGCCCAGGCACTACGCGACGCCGAAGCCCAAGACCCGCTGGCGCACCCGCCTGGCGGCGGCGCCTCCACGGTGCACTGATCGGCGCCATTGAAAAAGCCGGCTTCGAGCCGGCTTTTTTCTTTCGGTCTGTCCGTCATCAGGGGCGGGGCCCAGCACGCCGATTTGTAAAAAATCCCGGCGCAAGTCAGGAAAGGGCGCGGGCAAGGGCGGGATTGTCATCCTGAGCCGATAGGATGTTCTCTCCGTTGAAACTACTGGAGTAACAACCATGAGTCTGTTCAAGAACATTCTGGCGAAACTGGGTTTTGGTGAAGCAGAAAGCGCGGCGCCCACTACGGCTCCTGTAGCCCCCACGCAAGTTGCGGCCGCCAGTGCCCAGCCCGCAGATGCCGCTTCCGCCGCCTTGGCTGCGGCAGCGCCTGTGCCCACGATGACCGAGGTTGACGTGGTCGCCAAGCTCGACGGACTCGCCGCGCTCAATCCGGAAAAATTGAACTGGAAAGTCTCCATCGTCGATCTGATGAAACTGCTCGGCATGGACAGCAGCCTGGCGCAGCGCAAGGAGCTGGCTACGGAACTCGGCTGCCCGGCCGACAAGATGGCGGATTCGGCGCAGATGAATATGTGGCTGCACAAGACCGTGCTGCAAAAGCTGGCCGAAAACGGCGGCAACGTGCCCAAAGAGTTGCTGGACTGAGCTGCAGCAACTCGACGCAACAGATCGACGCAACGACTTGATTCAGGCCTTGGCTGGTGCCAACGCCTGAATCGCCACCGACTCCAACGGCCGACCGGCTCTACGTTCCCAATCGGCCTTCTGGTCGTCACCCACCGCGCCGACGTTGAAGTATTGCGCTTCCGGGTGGGCAAGATAAAAGCCGCTCACGCTGGCCGCGGGCAACATGGCCCAGCTCTCAGTTAGCGACATGCCGATGTCCTGCGCTTGCAGCGCGGTGAACATCTCCCCTTTCACCGAGTGTTCAGGGCAGGCGGGATAACCCGGTGCCGGGCGGATGCCTTGGTACTTCTCGGCGATCAACTCGGCGTTGCTCAGCGATTCTTCCGGCGCATACGCCCAGAACTCGGTGCGCACGCGCTGGTGCATGCGCTCGGCCAATGCCTCGGCCAAGCGGTCGGCCAGCGACTTGAGCATGATGGCGGAATAGTCGTCGAGGTCGGCGAGGAAGGCTTTTTCCTTCGCCTCCACGCCCAGCCCCGCGGTCACGGCGAACACGCCGATGTAGTCCGCCGCGACGCCCCTGGGCGCGATGAAGTCGGCCAGCGCGCGGTTCGGTCGGGGCACGCCGTCCACCACCGGGCGCTCGGTCTGCTGGCGCAGGCCATGCCACACCATCAGCTCGGTGCTGCGGCTCTCGTCGGTATAGAGCGCGATGTCGTCATCGTTCACACTGTTGGCCGGCCATAACCCGATGACGGCATGGGCGGTGAGCCAGCGGCCTTCGATCAACCGCTTGAGCATGCGTTGCGCGTCGCTGTACACCCGGCGGGCGGATTCGCCCACGATGTCGTCGGTGAGGATGTCGGGAAACTTGCCCGCCAGATCCCAGGTCTGGAAGAACGGCGCCCAGTCGATGCGGGCAGCGATCTCGGACAGGTCGTAGTTGCGGAACACGCGGCGGCCGATGAACTTGGGCGCCGGAGGGGTGTAGCCCGACCAGTCGATTTTGGTTTTGTTGGCGCGGGCGGCGGCCAGCGGCACCAAGGGCGTCACGCGCTTGTTGGCATGCAGAATGCGCACCTTTTCGTAGTCTGCCTCGACTTCGGCGATATAGGCCGCCGCCTGATCTGAAAGCAGGTTCTGCGCCACGCCCACGCTGCGCGAGGCGTCGGGCACATAGACCACCGGCCCTTCGTAATGCGGGGAGATTTTCACCGCGGTGTGCACCCGGCTGGTGGTGGCGCCGCCGATGAGCAGAGGCATCTTGCGGCTGCGGAAGTAATCGTCGCGCTGCATTTCGGCGGCCACATGCTGCATCTCCTCGAGGCTGGGGGTGATGAGGCCGGACAGTCCGATGAGGTCCGCGCCTTCTTCACGCGCCTTGGCCAGAATGTCCTTGGCGGGCACCATCACGCCCATATTCACCACTTCGAAGTTGTTGCACTGGAGCACCACGGTGACGATGTTCTTGCCGATGTCGTGCACGTCGCCCTTCACTGTGGCGATCACGATCTTGCCCTTGGCGCGCACATCGCAACCGGCGGCCTGCATTTCCAGCTTCTCGGCTTCGATATAGGGCAGCAGATGGGCCACGGCCTGCTTCATTACCCGTGCGCTTTTCACCACTTGCGGCAGGAACATCTTGCCCGCGCCGAACAGATCGCCCACCACATTCATGCCGTCCATCAGCGGACCTTCGATGACGTGCAACGGCCGCCCGCCGTCGGCGCGGATGGTCTGCCAGACCTCTTCCGTATCGTCGACGATGAAGTCGGTGATGCCATGCACCAGCGCGTGGCTCAGGCGCTGGCGCACCGGCAGCTCGCGCCAGGCCAGCAGGGCGGTATCGTCCTTGGCTGCACCTTTCGCGGATTCGGCCACTTCGAGCAGGCGTTCGGTGGCGTCTGGGCGGCGGTTGAGCACCACGTCTTCCACGCGCTCGCGCAACTCGGGGTCGAGGTCGTCGTACACGCCCATTTGCCCGGCGTTGACGATGCCCATATCCATCCCGGCCTGAATGGCGTGATACAGGAACACGGTGTGGATGGCCTCGCGCACCGGCTCGTTGCCGCGGAAGCTGAAACTCACGTTGGACACGCCGCCCGACACCTTCGCGCCGGGCAGGTTTTGCTTGATCCAGCGTGTGGCGTTGATGAAATCGACCGCGTAGTTGTTGTGCTCCTCGATGCCGGTGGCGATGGCGAAGATGTTCGGATCGAAGATGATGTCTTCCGGCGGAAACCCCACCTGATCGACCAACAGGCGATAGGCGCGCTCGCAGATCTGCGTCTTGCGCTCGAAGGTGTCCGCCTGCCCCTGCTCGTCGAACGCCATGACCACGGTGGCCGCGCCATAGCGGCGTAGCAGGCGCGCCTGGCGAATGAACTCGGCCTCGCCTTCCTTCATGGAGATGGAGTTCACCACCGCCTTGCCCTGCACGCAGCGCAGCCCGGCCTCGATCACACTCCACTTGGAGCTGTCGATCATCACCGGCACGCGGGCGATGTCCGGCTCGGAGGCCATGAGGTTGAGAAAGCGCACCATCGCCGCCTTGCTGTCGAGCATGGCTTCGTCCATATTGACATCGATGATCTGCGCGCCGTTTTCCACCTGCTGCCGTGCCACGGCCAGCGCCTTGTCGTACTCCCCGGCGAGGACCATGCGGGCGAAGGCTTTGGAGCCCGTCACATTGGTGCGCTCGCCGATGTTGACGAACAGCGAGCCGGGGCCGACGATGAGCGGCTCGAGGCCGGAGAGTTGCAGCGGGGGCAGGGCGGGGGCGGTTGCGTCTTGGGACATGGGATCTCGATCAGTTGTCAGCCTTTGTCACCGCGCGGGTGATGAAGGGATGAGCGCCGTTGAGACCCCAAGCCTGACACCTGTCGCACACTTCGTGGCAGGCGCTGCAACGCTCCTTGGAGCAGAGTATTGTAAATATCAACATGAATGAGGCGCATCGGGCCTACCATGCATTCGTAACCCCATCCATCGCCATGCCCGATCGCCGTCCTTCACAACAGTCCGTCCACGCTACCTGGGCGCCGCGCATTGCGCAGTTGCTGCTGCGCCAGCCCGGCCACCGGCTGACCGCAGAAGACGCCGTGCTCATCGCCAACCAGATGCAGGTGCGCTGGATGCAGGCGGGCACGCGCTTCATCCAGCAGGATGACGACACGCACGACGGCACCATTCTCATGCTGCTGTATGGCGAGGTGAGTGTGGAAAAAGCGCCGCAGCACCAGGGCGACAGTCTGGTGGTTTCCATCGCCAAGGCCGGGCAGATGTTCGGGGAAATGGGCGTCTTGCTCGATGCGCCGCGCAGCGCGAGTTGCGTGGCCTATTCCGATGTGGCTCTGGCCGAACTCAGCCGCGAGGCCCTGGAGCGGCTGCTGGTCGAGCATCCCGCAACGGCGGCGCGTCTCGCTCTGGGCATTGCCAGCCGTCTGGCCGAGCATCTGCGCGACACCTCGAACAAGCTCACGTCGATGTCGCGCCTGGTCAGCGCCATGCACCCGGCCATTCGCGCGCAGATGCTGGGGCCGAAGTCGGGGTTTTCGGCTAGCCAGTTGGCCGATCCGACGGCGCCGGATTGAATCAAAGCCGCCCCACGGCTTCCGCTGCCAGCCAGCTCACCACGCTGGCGAGCAGAAACACTAGAAATCCGATGTTGTTTTCCATCCCCAGGCGCTCGGTGAAAAACCGGCGCAGGCCATAAACGGCAAAGGGATAGATGATGACGGAGACGAAAAATCCAGCCACGGCAAGCGTCCTGAAATCGCGGGGAACTTATTGTGTCGCGTCCGGCGGGCTGAAGGTGTGTGCGGCTGTAAAAGCGCGTTGATAAACGAAAACCGAGGCCGGCGGCGCGTTGCGCCAGGCCAGCCCGGCGCGCTGCACCTGCAGCCCCAGTTCTTCGCGCAAGGCGCGTGAAACCGGGCTGGCATGGCCATAGGTGAACTGCACAAAGCAACCGCCGGGCCGCAGCACGGAAAACGCCTCGTTCAGAATGGAGCGCTGCGTGGCGCGGGGCATGGAAAGCAGGCCCAGCCCGCTGATCACCGCGTCCGCCGGGCCGCCCAGCAGGTAGCCCGAAGCCTGTGCCGCGGTTCGCAGCGCGCAGGCATCGGCCTGGATCAGTTGCAGCTCAGGAAATCGCTGCCGCAGCAGACCGTGCAGCGAGGCGTCGCGCTCGACCACCAGCAGATTGGCGCAGTGCAAACCGTGATCGATGAGCGCGCGGGTGAAGGCGCCCGTGCCCGCGCCGAGTTCAATCACCCGCTGCTGGGCCGGATCGCTTTCGGGCAGCAGCGAAAGCGGTTTGAGCATTTTCTGGCTGAGCTGCCGCCCCGAAGGCAGCACAGCGGCCACGCCCATGGGGTCGCGGGCCCAGGCGCGCAGGAAAGTGCGAATTTGCTGCCCTGCGCGCACACGGCTGACAGGGCTGGGGGGAGTGGTGCTCATGCGGATACAGGACAATTCCTGAGGTTTGACCCAAATCGTGCAATCGATGGCAACGGCGCAGGGCGCCAACGTACAGGGCGCCGAGCAAATAGCCAAGACGAACGAACGATTTGACGCCGGTTCAGGGCCGGTCTTGGGCTGTCTCCCTGCTGTTTTTATAGTGTGGATGCCACAACTGAGCGCAACCTTAGCATGAACTCCAACCTCTCAGACCCCACCGCCGTGCACGTTTTGAATTGGCAATGGCTGGGTCGACAGGACTATCTGCCGACCTGGGAAGCCATGCGTGCGCTGACCGATACGCGCGACGCGGCGACGCCCGACCAGCTCTGGGGCGTGGAGCACCCGCCCGTGTTCACTCAGGGCCAGGCGGGCCGCCCGGAGCATCTGCTCGATGCGCACGATGTGCCGGTCGTGCAGACTGACCGCGGCGGGCAGATCACCTATCACGGCCCCGGACAGGCGGTGATCTATCTGCTGCTCGACATTCGCCGCCGCCACTGGATGGTGCGCGAAACCGTGCAGCGCATCGAGGAGGCGGTGATCCGCACCCTGGCGCGTTGGGGCATCCAAGGGGTGCGCCACCCCGGTGCGCCGGGCATCTACCTCGCGTCTAGCGAGAAGATCTCGGCGCTCGGGCTCAAAGTGCGCAACGGCTGCACTTATCACGGCGTCGCCATCAATGTGGCGATGGATCTGAAGCCGTTCGGCTGGATCAACCCCTGCGGTTTTCCCGGACTGCGCACCCTCGACATGGCCAGTCTGGGCGTGCACACCGGCGTGGAACAGGTGGCGCATGCCTTCGCCGAGGAATTCGGCCTGCTCTGGCAGACGCAGGACGGCGGGCCTACCATGAACGCTTGAGCGTTTTTCGCATCTTGCCTTTCACCCATGACCTCGCCCACCCCACCGCTTGCCGACCCCACGATCAAACAAAAAGGCCAGGCCAAGACCGCCCGCATTCCCATCAAGATCGTGCCCGCGGGCGACGCGCCGCTGCGCAAGCCCGACTGGATTCGCGTCAAGGCCGCGGCGCCCTCGTCGCAGTTCTACGCCATCAAAGGGCTGTTGCGCGAGCACAAGCTGGTGACTGTTTGCGAAGAGGCCAGTTGCCCCAACATCGGCGAATGTTTCGGCAAGGGCACCGCCACCTTCATGATCATGGGTGACAAATGCACCCGCCGTTGCCCCTTCTGCGACGTCGGCCACGGCCGCCCCGACCCGCTTGACTCTGAAGAGCCTGGCAATCTGGCGCGGGCTATTGCGGCCATGCGGCTGCGCTATGTGGTCATCACCAGCGTGGACCGTGATGACCTGCGCGACGGCGGCGCGCAACACTTCGTCGACTGCATCCACACTACGCGTGCGCTATCGCCCACCACGCAGATCGAAGTGCTCGTTCCCGATTTCCGCGGCCGTCTCGACAAGGCGCTCGATCTGTTCGCCGCCGGCCTGCCCGACGTGATGAATCACAACTTGGAGACCGTGCCGCGCCTCTACAAACAGGCCCGTCCCGGCGCCGATTACGCCCACTCGCTCAAGCTGCTGGCGGATTTCAAGACGCGGTATCCCGGCATTCCCACCAAGAGCGGGCTGATGGTGGGCCTGGGCGAAACCGATGAGGAGATCCTCGACGTGATGCGCGACATGCGCGCGCACGGCATCGACATGCTCACCATCGGCCAGTATCTCGCGCCCACCGGGCACCACCTGCCCGTGGCGCGCTATGTGCACCCCGACACCTTCGCGATGTTCGAGCGCGAAGCGAAGGCGATGGGCTTCACCCACGCGGCCGTGGGGGCGCTGGTTCGCTCCTCGTACCACGCCGATCAGCAGGCGCATGCGGCTGGCATCTAAGCGGACTTTTTGCGCCAGCGCACCACGAAGCGGGTCTGCGGCGGCGACAATCCGGGTTCAAAACCCATTCGTTCTGGAGATTGCCTGATGAAATTTCCCGCCTATGCGCTGGGCCTGGCTGGGCTCATTCCGTTCATCGCTCTGGGCCTTGCCGCGTGGATTGCGCCCGAGACCTCGCTGACCGCCGTGGTGGTGATTCAGGCGCAATACGCTGCGGCCATTCTGGCGTTTCTCGGCGCGCTGTATTGGGGCGCGGCGCTGGTGCTTCCCGAAGGTCAGGCGCAACGCCCCTGGCTGCTGCTGGGCTGGGGCGTGGTGCTGCCGCTGTGGGCCTGGCGCATGACCTGGGCGTCGAACTGGGTATACGGCATGACCGGTCTGTTCATCGGCTTGGCCATTGCTTATGCGGCCGATGTGATGTTGCGCAAGCAGCTTCCGTGGCCGTCGTGGTTTTTGCAACTGCGCCTTTGGCTCACGCTGGGCGCGCTGCTCGGCCTCGGTTTGACGCTGGCGCGGCTTTACACCCTCAAGCCTGCGGGCTGAAGTCGGTCAGTCGGCTGTGGCCGATGCCGCGCAGGCCGCGCACAGCCCTTGCACTTCCAGCCGGGCATGGCGGGCGACAAAACCGGTGGCCGCCACGGCCTTGGCAATGACGGCGTCCACCGCGTCGCTGTGCAGTTCTTCCACCCGGCCGCAGCGGGCGCACAGCAGCAAGTGCGCGGCGTGTGGCGTTTCGGGGTGGTTGCAGCCGACAAAGGCGTTCAGGCTGTCGACGCGGTGAATCAGCCCCTGCTCCAGCAGGAAATCGAGGGCGCGATACACCGTGGGCGGCTTGGCCGCGTGATCCTCGGTGGACAACTGCGCGAGCAAGTCATAGGCCTTGACCGCTTCGGTGCGCGATTGCACCAACTCCAGCACCCGACGCCGCAGGGGGGTGAGGCGCACGCCCCGGGCGGTGCACAGGGCTTCGGCATGCGACAAGGCTTCCTGAGCGCCCCCAGGGCTGGGCTGCACCCAGCCCGCCCCCCGTGGGGGGCAAGGAAACTTGGGGCGGCCCTGCGTTTCCTTGAGAGAGGCTTCCTGATGGTGATGGTGATGGCGATGAGCGGTCATGCCTGCAAGTATGCAACAAGCCGCGCGACCGGGCGGTGTCAGCCCTGTTCTGGCAGGTGGCCCACTTTCACGAAAATGGTGCAGCCAGACCGGCTGAACGGGGCATGCTGGCTCAGGTGCGGGCTGCGCATCCAGGTGCCTGCCGGATACTGGCCGTGCTCGTCTTCGAACACGCCTTCGATCACATAGATTTCTTCTCCGCCCCAGTGCCGGTGCGGGGTGAACACGGTGCCGGGCGCCCACTGCACCAGCGCGGCATGCTCGCCCGCAAAGTCGGACAGAGGCTTGACGCTCAGCCCGTGCACCAGACCGGGCAGCCAGGGCGCTTGATGCGTGTCGATCACCACACGCTCACCATCGTCGGGTTGCATGTGGCGCAACTTGACCAGCAGGGTGCAGCCCTGTTCGGTGAACGGCGCGTGGCGCGAACCGGGAGGGTTTTTCAGATAAGTGCCCGCCGGGTAGACGCCGTGTTCATCGGCGAATGTGCCTTGCAGCACCAGAATTTCTTCGCCCAGCGGGTGCAGGTGTGCGGCAAAACGCGCGCCCGGCGCGTAGCGCACCAGCGAGGTGGCGCGCGCGGCTTCACCGCCGTCACGCTCGATCAATTTGCGCTGCACGCCGACCGCCGGCGAATCCACCCAGGGCAGGGCGGTAGTGTCCACCACTTCAGCGCGGGAAAAGTCGGCGCGCAGTAACGTGGGGGCAGCGGGGTCGAGCACAGCACTCATGGCGGAACCTGTTTGGTGGGCAGGATCAGCAGCTCCTGCGGATTGACCTGCGGCGGATGGGCGAAGGCGTAAAGCAGCGCTTGGGCAATGTCTTGGTCGAAGTCAAATGCTAGACCCGCGTGCTGGCGCTTTGCGGGGCGGCGCCAAATCCACTCGCTCGCTGTGAGGGCATGTCCGCTGGGCCGTGCACAAATGGCGTGAACAGGCTCTAAGCCGTCGCGAGGCTGGTGACTTCGTCCACGAAGGGTTCGGCCAGATGCACGCGGTTGCGCCCGGCCGACTTGGCTGCGTACAGCGCGCGGTCGGCGCGAATCAGCAGATCATCGAAAGCGCTGTCTTCTGCCGCGGCCTGTGCCACGCCGATGCTGACGGTAATCGACAGCTCTTCCGGCTGCAGAACCCACGCCGCCGTGTGCTGGCGCAGCCGCTCGGCGGCGGCCTGCGCCGAAGGCAGTTCGGTTTGCGGCAGAAACACCAGAAACTCCTCGCCGCCCATGCGCGCCACATGATCGCTCGGCCGCGTGCCTTCACGCAGCCGCGCGGCCAGGCCGGTCAGCACCCGGTCGCCCACGGCGTGGCCGTATTCGTCGTTGATGCGCTTGAAATAATCGATGTCGATCATCAGCACGCAGAACGGCAGGTCTTTGTGGCGGTAGGACGCCCACTCTCGCTCCAGCAACTGTTGCGCGGCCCGCCGGTTGAGCAGCCCGGTGAGCGGGTCTTTCAGCGCCAGATCGCGCAGTCGGCGTACCAACCGCGCCATCAGCATGCCGCCGTACACCAGGCTGAGAAACGAGGCGACGAGCAGCAGCGAAAGAATGATCAACTCGTTGAGCAGACCATCCTCGCGGTAGTCCAGCGCCTGGGCGTTGCCGGTGAACACGGCAAGCGCGCGCCACAGCAGCGTGGCCGCAATGAACAGGGTGGGGCCATGCAGCAACAGCGTGACGGGGCGACCGAATTCCTGCGCCATGCTGGCGTGCACGCCCCAGACGCCGCGGGCCGCGATCCAGGCGATGAGCAGGCAGACGATGGCAATGCGCCACTCTTCCAGCGCCACGGACGTGCCCGTCAGCCCGATGCCCAGAATCGCCAGACCGATGATCAGCGCGTGCTCCGGCCATCGGCCCGGCCGGTCGAAAAACAGTTCGCTGGCCCGTCGTGCCGCCGTGGCCGAGATGACGATCAGCACATCCGCCAGCTGATAGCCCAGCACTTGCGGCACATTGCCGCGCAAAGCCAGCAGCAGAATGGACAGCGCGCCCAGTCCGCAGAACGCGGCCCAGTAGTAGGCGCTCTGGCGCGCCAGCCCCGCGAGCCGGGCCACCGCCAGCCAGGCCGTGGAGAACACGACCTGCTGCACAGCCACTGCCAGCAGCAGCCACTGGACGACGGTGAGGGTGTGGGACATGAAGGGCGGTAAGCGAAGGCGCTGAGGCGGGTCAACCCTTCTTCAGCATCGAACGTGAGATCGCATTTTGCATCGCACTGGTGTCAGAGATCGCCCGGTTTTCCTAGTGATGTATTTTTTCAACGCCATTTTTCGCAGGATCGTCTGCGCCGTAGGGGCCAAAATGTAAAACAGCCGCCAGGGTGGGCGGCTGTGGAAGCGGCTATTGGCCATTGCTGGCCCGGTAGAGCGTTCAGCTCAGTTCCTCATACAGCGGCAGGGTGAGGAAGTCGGTGAAATGGGCGCCGGTGGCCATCTGCTCGAAGATCTGCGCGGCCTTGTCGAACTGGCCCGTCGCGCCGCCGGCTTTCACCTTGGCGAGTTCTTCCGGAATGATCGAGCGCACCAGATCGGCTGTGACTTTGCGGCCGTCGCTCAGCACGCCCTTGGGGCTTTGAATCCATTGCCACACCTGACTGCGCGAGATTTCGGCGGTGGCCGCGTCTTCCATCAGATTGTGGATGGGCACGGCGCCGCTGCCCGCCAGCCACGCGCCGAGGTAGTGAATGCCGACGTTGATGTTGTTGCGCAGCCCGGCTTCGGTGATGGGGGCTTCGGGGCGGAAGTCGAGCAGGTCGGCGGCGCCTACTTTCACGTCGTCGCGGGTCTTGCCGATCTGGTTGGGCGCATCGCCGAGCACGGCGACGAACTCCTCCATCGCCACCGACACCAGCCCCGGATGCGCCACCCAGCCACCGTCGTAGCCGTCGGTGGCGTCGCGGCGCTTGTCCATGCGGATGCCCTCCATTGCCTTGGCGTTTTTCTCCGCGTCGTTCTTGATGGGGATGAGCGCACTCATGCCGCCAATGGCCGGCGCGCCGCGCTTGTGGCAGGTCTTGAGCAGCAGCAGGGCGTAGGCGCGCATGAACGGCACCGTCATGGTGATCTGCGAACGGTCGGCCAGGCAGAAGTCGTGATCCACTTTGAACTTCTTGATGGCGCTGAAAATGTAATCCCAGCGGCCCGCGTTCAGCCCGGCGCTGTGCTCGCGCAGCTCAAACAGAATCTCGTCCATCTCGAACGCGGCGAGAATGGTTTCGACCAGCACGGTGGCCTTGATGGAGCCCTGCGGCAGGCCCAGGGTGTTTTGCGCCAGCACGAACACCTCGTTCCACAGCCGCGCTTCCAGATGGCTTTCCATCTTGGGCAGGTAAAAGTAGGGGCCAGCGCCGCGGGCCAGCAGCTCGCGGGCGTTGTGGAACAAAAACAGGCCGAAATCGAACAGCCCGCCGCTCACCCGCTGGCCGTCCACCAGCAGGTGTTTTTCGTCCAGATGCCAGCCGCGCGGGCGAACCTGCAGGGTGGCGATGGTGTCGCCCAGCGCGTAGGTCTTGCCGTTCTGCTCCAGGTGGATGGTGCGGCGAATGGCATCGAACAGATTGATCTGGCCCTCGATCTGGTTGGCCCAGTTCGGCGTGTTGGCGTCCTCGAAGTCGGCCATATAGCTGTCGGCGCCCGAGTTGAAGGCGTTGATGATCATCTTGCGATCCACCGGGCCAGTGATCTCCACGCGGCGACGCTGCAGCGCCGGGGGCAGCGGGGCGATTGTCCAGTCGCCCTCGCGCACCGCCCGGGTCTCGGCGAGGAAATCAGGTTTTTCGCCGGCGTCGAGGCGGGCGGTGCGGGCCGCACGGGCCGCCAGCAGGGCCTGACGGCGCGGCTCGAAAGCGCGGTGCAACTGGGCGACGAAGGCCAGCGCGTCGGGGGTGAGGATGCGGTCGAAGCCCGGCTGCAGCGGGGCGTTCAAGGTGACGCCCTGAGGGGCGGAAGCGGTTGTCATTTGGCGATCTCCGTGAGTTTGATTGGCGGTTTGCGGCTGCCGCGTCGCAACGGATTGCGCAGCGCGTCGGCAGTCGCCCATCTTTTTGGGATGCTCAGAGTTTATGCTGCACCGCGGCATAAATCTATCCGGCCTGTGTCGCACATGCGCTAGATTGATGACTTTTACCGACCCAATTTCCGGCGAACATGGACAAACTCAAACAGTTGGAGACCTTTGTCGCGGTGGCGACCAAAGGAAGTCTGACCGCTGCGGCGCATGCCGAAGGCGTGGCGCCGGCCATCATTGGTCGCCGCATCGACGCGCTGGAAGCCCGTCTGGGCGTGAAATTGCTGCTGCGCACCACCCGGCGCATCAGCCTGACCGACGAGGGCAGCGCTTTTCTCGAGGATTGCCAGCGCCTGCTGGCCGAGCTGCAGAACGCCGAGGCCAGCGTGAGCGCCGGCGGGGTGAAAGCCAGCGGCCATCTGCGTATCACCGCGCCGGCGGGTTTTGGCCGCCGCCACATCGCCCCGCTGATTCCCGGGTTTCTCGACCAGCATCCCGAGGTGAGTCTGTCGCTCGACCTGACCGATCGCCTGGTCGATCTGGTCAACGAGGGCTACGACTGCGCCGTGCGCGTGGGCGATCTGGCCGACTCTTCGCTGGTCAGTCTGCGGCTGGCCGACAACCGGCGCGTGTGCGTGGCCGCGCCAAGCTATCTGCAGCGCAACGGCGCCCCGGCCACGCCGTCCGATCTCGCCCGTCACCAATGTCTGGCGTATTCATCCGTGAGCAGCCAGCCGCGCGGCTGGATGTTCCAGGCCGAGGGCGAGATCATGCATGTGCGCGTGGCGGGTCGCATGGACTGCACCGATGGCGCCGTGCTGCACCAGTGGTGTCTCGAAGGCCGGGGTATCGCCTGGCGTTCGCTGTGGGAAGTCGGGATGAGTCTGCAGGATGGCAAGCTGGTCGCCATCCTCGAAGATTTCGCCGCGCCGCCCAACGGCATCTTCGCGGTGTTCACCCAGCGCAAGCATCAGCCCTTGCGGTTGCGCCTGTGGCTGGACTATCTAAAGCACCACTTCACCCAGCCGCAGCGGGCGCCGGTGTGAAACGCAGGCTCAGGCCCGCCGCGCCAGCAAGTTGTTGATGAGCTGGTGCAGCTCGGCGAAGTTGGGCGTGCCGACGTACTGCTTGACGATGTGGCCCGATTTGTCGATCAGAAAGCTCGTCGGCGTCAGGCGCACATCCTTGAAGGCCTTGGCGGTCTGCCCGCTGGCATCGAAGGCCACGGTGAACGGTAGCTGGCGCTGCTGCACAAAGTTGCGCACAAACTCAGGGTTGTCGTAGCTCATGGCCACGGCCACGAGGTCGAAGCCTTTGGGGTTGAGCTGGTCGTAGGTCTTCACCATCTCGGGCATTTCCCCCACGCAAGTGGTGCAGCTCGTTGCCCAGAAATTCACCAGCACCACCTTGCCGCGATAAGCCGACAGATCGACCGTTTTGCCGTCGAGCAGGCTGAAACTCGCGTTGGGCGCCTCGGGTTTCTGATCCAGCGCCGACCAGCCGAGATAGCCGCCCACAGCCAGAACGGCCAGCACGATGACGGCGATAAGCGATTTGGACAGGGATTTCATGAAGGCGCCTACAAAAGAAATTCAAAACAAATACAGCGTGGGGATTTTAGGCCGCTCCAGCCCGGCGGCATGCAACCCCGCGCGCATCACGGCAATTCCGGGCATTCGGAAAAATCTGGGTTCAGTACGGCAGCTCGACCGGCCGGCTCAGCGCCCAGTTGCGTTGCCAGTCGGCCAGGTAATGCGCAGCCAGCTCGGGCGCATTCCACACCACCAGGACGTTCTCGGCATTGCGATGCGCGGCGGAGTAGGTGTAGTTGAAGCTGCCGGTCTGCACCGTGCGCCGGTCGATCACCATGTATTTGTCGTGAAAGATGGGATAGACGTCGATCGAGCGCACGTCAATGCCCGCGTTGCGCAGAATGCCCAGCGCGTGTCGCGCGTAGCGGGCGTCCTCTTTGAAATTTCCCTTCCAGTCCACCAGCACCTGCACCTGCACACCGCGCTTTTTCGCCTGGACCAGCGCCCGAGCCACGTCAGACGAGGTGAACAGATAAGCGGCCATCTGGATGCTGCTATGCGCCTGATCAATGGCCTGCAGCACCAGCGCCAGCGCGCCGCCCGAGGGCGAGAAGGCGCTGGAGATGTGTGCCCCCACGCTCGCTTGCGCGCGCTGCCCCCCGAGGGGGTCTCCCCCGCCTTGAGGCGGCTCAGCGGCGGGGGAGACGGCCTGCGTCGGCAGGGCGAGGGATTGAGGCGCGCGGGCCTGCGCCGGCAGCGCGCAGGCGACGCCGACAAGCAGGACGAAGGCCAGCAAGCGGGTGCGAAGAATTTTGAATGACATGATGAATGCACATGAAAAAGCCCGGCTGGGCCGGGCCTGGACAGCGGGCGTTTTCGGCCCGTGGTGTCGCCAACTTATTTCAGGTGCGCGCTGACCAGTTTGGTCATCTCGAACATGCTGACCTGATCCTTGCCGAAAATCGGCTTGAGCTTGGCATCTGCGTTGATCATGCGCTTGTTCGCTGCGTCTTGCAGATTGTGCTTCTTGATGTATTCCCACAATTTTTTCACCACTTCGGTGCGCGGCAGCGGCGTGGTGCCCACGACGGCAGCCAGATGGGCCGAGGGGGTGAGCGGTTTCATGAACGCCGCGCTGGGCTGACGGGTTGTTTTAGCGGCGGTCGCCTTTTTTGCCGCGGGTTTTGCAGTGGCCATATTGAGTGCACTCCGAGAAGTTGAGCTTGTTATCCACTGGCGTGTCAGCGGCCCGTTAGGGTCACTGCGCGCCGTGCAGATTCACCGTTGTCATGGATTGCGTGCCGGACGGTCCGGCACGCTGAAAGATTGAGCCGATCCAAGCCTTCCGGATCTGCATGACTGCGCCCCGATCGGCGCCATCGTGCCGGAGGATCGTGCTCAACCAGCCGCATATTAAGCCGAGCGCGCGGGCGTCCGACGCGGCATGGGCGGTTTTTTGCGTTTTGTGCGTTGTTTTGTTGTCTTGCTGGCGTCTGATATGCCCACCCCGAAACCCTTCGCTTCGCTCGGCTCTCCCCTCAAGGAGCAAGAAACTCTTGGGGCTGCCCGGCGAGTTTCTTCAGAGCCCACCGGGGAACCGCGGATGTGCCCTGCAGCGAGAGTCACTTTTGCTTACACTCGCTCCGCCAATTGGCCCCGCTTTCCCGCCCGTTCGTTCCAACCAGCCAGGAGTCAGTCCCATGAACCCAGCCTTGTTGCATCCCAAAAAACTGTTCGCCGCCGTGCTTGCCTGTGGTCTGTTGGCCAGTGTGCCGGCGCAGGCGCAGTTCGCCAAGCCGCAAGACGCGGTGAAGTACCGTCAGTCCGCCTTCACCGTGATGGCGGCGAGCTTTGGCCGCATCGGCGCCATGGTGCAGGGCAAGGCGCCTTTCGACGCCAAGGCCGCGCTACAGAACGCCGAAGTCGTGGCCTTCATGTCGCATCTGCCGTGGCAGGCTTTCGGCCCCGGCACCGATCTGCCCGATTCGCATGCCAAGCCTGAAATCTGGAAAGAGATGGACAAGTTCAAGGCCGATGCCAACAAGCTGCAGGAAATGACGCCCAAGCTGGTGGCCGCCGCGAAGACGGGCAAGCTCGACGAGATCAAGGTGGTGTTCGGCCAAACCGCTAAGACCTGCAAGGCTTGCCACGACGCGTTCCGCGAAGACCTTTGACGGTCTATCGCCCGTGCACAAACCCGCCGTTGGCGGGTTTGTTTTTTTCAGAGGGCCAGCGTGCCTTTGATGAGCGGTTGCACCTCGCCACCGACCCAAACCTGCCCGGCCGGATCGCGCTGAATGTGCACGCGTCCGGTGCGTCCCAGCTTCGCGCCCTGAGCGGCGACATACTGCGCGGGCAGCACGCCCTGGCCGATCAGCCATTGCGCCAGGCTGGCGTTGAGGCTGCCGGTCACGGGGTCCTCGGGCACGTTCAGCGCTGAGACGAAGCCGCGCACTTCGATGGCGGCGTCCCCTCCCGCAGCGTGCGGCCCCGCCATGCCGACGTTCACTCCCAGACGTTTGAGCGCGGCATGGTCGGGCTCCACCGCGAGCACACGTTCAGCGCTGCGCAACCAGAGGCAGAACCAGCGCGGCCCGTTGTCCAGCCAGGCACTGCGCTGGATGTCGTCGCGCTCCAGGCCCAGGGCCTGGGCCACGTTGTCCAGCAAACCGGAGTCGATGGGAAGCTCATGCATCGGCGGCGCGGCAAAGGCGAGTTGCATCGCGCCCGATGTCTCAGGCGCCGCGATGCGAACCTCCACTAGGCCGACGCCGCATTGCTGGATCACCACGCCATCGCGTCTGGGCTTTCCTCCCTGCTGAAGCCAGGCGGCGCAGCTGCCCAAGGTGGGGTGACCGGCGAAGGGCAGCTCGCCGCTGGGTCGCCCCAAGGCGAGTTGAGCCCCCTCGGGGGGGCAGCGCCGCCGCGTCAGCGGCAAGCGTGGGGGCTTTGGGCTCTCCCCCAGGCGTGAAAATGCGCACGCGGTAGTCGGCCTCAGGCGCGGTGGGCTTCAGCAAAAACGTGGTCTCCGACAGCCCGAGCCAGCAGGCGATGGATTGCAGGGTGGTCGCATCCAGATCGTCGGCCTGGTCCACCACGGCCAGGGGATTGCCGCGCAGCGGCGCGGGGGCGAAGACATCAAGCTGTAAGAACGGATGGGTCATGGCGTGGTTCTGGCTGGTGTGTTGCGGAGAAGACTTCACCCAGGCGGGCAATGGCGGTCTCGATCTGCGCGGGCGTGGCGGTGGCGTAAGACAGTCGCAGCGTATTGCGCGGCACGGTGCCCGCGGCGTAGAACGCCGTGCCGGGCACATAGGCCACTTTGCGTTGCAGCGCCAGCGGCAGTAGCGCGGTGGCGTCGGCGCCTTGCGGCAGAGACAGCCAGATGAACATGCCGCCTTGCGGAGCGTCCCAATGCACGTTGCCGGGCATGTGGCGGGACAGGGCGGCGAGCATGGCGTCGCGCTGCGCGCGGTACAGGGCGCGGATGTGCGGCAGTTGCGCATCCAGCAGCCCGCCTTCGAGCACCTTGAGCACCAGGCGCTGCGTCAGACTGGAGGTCTGCAGATCGGCGGCCTGGCGCGCCAGTGCCATCTTGGCAATCACCTCGTGCGGCCCGTGCACATAACCCAGACGCAGCCCGGGAGACAGCACTTTGGAGAAGGTGCCCAGCAAAAGGCTCTGGCCGGGAAGCTGCGCCGCCACTGGCGCGGGCGGCGGGCCGTCGAACCACAGATCGCCGTAGGGGTTGTCTTCCACCAGGGCGATGGGGCGGCCCCGCAAGGCCTGCGCCCATTGTGTGCGCCGCGCAGCCGTCATGGTCTGTCCGGTGGGGTTGCGGAAGCTGGGCTGCAGATAGACCATGCGCGCCTCACGATGCGCCGGGTCGTCCAGCGTCGGCAGTGCGCCCTCGGCGTCTTCGTCGAGATCGGCAAAGCGTGGGCCGTAAGGCGCGAAGGCCTGCAGCGCGCCGAGGTAAGTCGGGCGTTCCACCAGCACGGTACTGCCCGGATCGATGAGCACTCGTCCCACCAGGTCGAGGCCCTGCTGCGAACCGCTGGTGATGAGCACTTCGTCGGCCTGGGCCGCCATGCCCTGTGCGCGCAAGTGCGCGGCCACCCACTCGCGCAAAGGGGCAATGCCTTCGCTCGGGCCATACTGCAGCGCCCCCTGGGCCTGCGTGTCGAGCACGTCCACACAGGCCGCACGCAAGGCCTGCACCGGAAAGCTCTGTGGCGCGGGCAGGCCGCCGGCCAGCGAGATCATGCCGGGCTGCTCGGTGAGCTTGAGCAATTCGCGAATCGGGGAGGCGGTGTAGTGCGCGCTGCGCTGCGACATAGTGAGGGTCATGCGTCAACTCCGGGAGACAGGAACAGGACGAGGAACAGGACGCGACGCATCATGCACGGGCATGCGCCGCGCGACAAAAACGACGGCCAGCACCGCGCCGGCGAACAACAGGGTGGTGGCATCGAGCACTTCATGCAGCAAGGCCGCCGCAGCCAGCATCGACAAGAAAGGTTGTAGCAGTTGCAACTGCGAGATGCGCACGGTGCCACCCAGAGCAAGAGCCCGATACCAGGCCAGAAAACCCAGCCACATCGACACCACGGCCACATAGGCGAAACCGCCCCAGGCCGAGAGTTGCACCGGGGTTGCGGGCCGCAGCCACCACGCCGCAGGCACGGTGATGGGCAGACTGAGCACCAGCGCCCAGCCGATGACCTGCCCGGCAGGGCGAGACCGCGTGAGGTGGCCGCCCAGTGCATAGCCCACCGCAGCCGACAGCATGGCGCCCACCAGCAGGCCATCGGCCCAGCGCAGATTCAAGGCGAAGTGTCCGGTGCCGTGCAGCAGGGTGTAGGCCATCACCAGGGTTGCACCTAGAAAGGCGCAGAGCCAAAACCCGCCGGAAGGCCGCTGGCCCGCCAGCAGCGCGCCGAGCGCTGCGGTAAACAAAGGCAGCAGCGCCAGAATGAGCGAGGCATGCACTGCATTGACGTCGCGCAGGGCGATGGAAGTGAGTAGCGGAAAACCGAACACCACGCCGCCGGCCATCGCGGCCAGCAGAGCCCAGTCGCGGCGGTCGGGTAAGGGCGCGCGCTGCCAAACCAGCCAGACGGCTGCGAGCACGCCCGCAACGGCAGCGCGGCCCAGCGCCACGAACTCGGGCGAGAGTTGCGGCGCCTGCGTCGAGCCGACGGCCAGACGCGTCATCGGCAGCGAGAGCGCAAACAGCCCCACGCCTAGCAGGCCCAGGGCCAGCGCCTCGCCCTGAGCGGAGATCGGTGGCTGTGTTCGAGCGGCGGGAGTGGAGGGTGTGGACATGGAACGCAGCTTAGGGTTCAATGCAATACACAACCAATACACCTTATGGGTACAAAACAGCGTCTGTATGGATGAGATCGCCAATACAGTGAACTTGGGCCTTGATGCGGCCACGCTGCAGCGCCATGCGGCGACCACCTTGGCGGAGCAGCTCGGGGCCCAGTTTTCCGCCCGCATCCGCAACCGTTTGCTGCCCCCGGGTAGCCGCCTGCCGTCGGTGCGCGAATGCGCCCGGCGGTACGGGCTGAGCACGCAAACCGTGGTGGCGGCGTATGACCGGCTGCAGGCCCTCGGGCTGGTGGAAGCGCGCGCGCAGCGTGGGTATTTCGTGCGGGCGCTCGGTGACACGCCCGCGCTGGCGCGGCGTGGCGCTGCGCAGGCCGATGTCGCGGCGCCCATGTTGGCGCCCACGCACGCCACCGCCCTGGTGCGCGGCATGTTTCATCAGATGGGGGCGGGCGCTGCGGTGGCACTGCGGGGCGCGCCCGGCTCCGGCGTGTTGCCCGCGCCGTGGCTGGAGAGTGCGGCGCTGGGTTCGGCCTTGCGGCGCATTGCCCGCGCGAACGAACTCGAGCAGGCCTCGCTGCACTACGGGCATCCGCTGGGCGATCTGGTTTTGCGCGAAGCCTTGTCGCGGCAGTTGGCCGGGCTGTCCCTGCAAGCGCCGCCGCAGCAGATTCTGACCACCAATGGCGCGTCACAGGCTCTCGATCTCGTGTTGCGCGCTCTCACGCGTCCGGGCGACGCGGTGCTGGTCGAGAGCCCCGGCTGGGCGATGCAGTTTGCACAGATGGCGCACCACGGGCTCAAGCTGCTGCCGGTGCCGCGCGGTGCGGACGGGCCGGATCTCGACACGCTGGAGCAACTCGCCCGCGCCCATGCGCCGCGGTTGTTCATCTGCGTGAGCGTGTTGCACAACCCGACCGGGCAGAGCCTCAGCGCGGCCAGCGCGCACCGTGTGCTGCAGCTCGCGCAGCGCCACGGCTTTCAAGTGGTCGAGGACGATGTCTATGCCGCGCTGGCCGAGCCCAGCAGCCCACGCATGAGCGTGCTCGATCAACTGGAGCACACCATTTACCTCAGCGGATTCTCAAAAATTCTGGCGCCCGGCTGGCGTGTGGGCTTTGTCGCTGCGGCGCCCGGCATCATCGACCGCCTCATCGATCAGAAGTTGCTGGCCGTGCTCACCACGCCCACGCTCACCGAACGGGCGCTCGCCCATGTGCTGGAGCAGGGGCAGTTGCGGCGCACGACGCAGCAGGTGCGCGACCGGCTGGACGCGGCGCGTGCACGCGCGGTGCGGCTGGCCGAGAAAGCGGGCTGTCGCTTCGTCACTCCGCCACGCGGCCTGCTGGGTTGGGTGGACACCGGCGTGGACACGGCCACGCTGGCGCAGCGTCTGCTCGACGCCGGCTATCTGCTCGCGCCAGGCCACCTGTTCGACCCGCAGCAGCAGCCTTCCACCCGCATGCGCATCAACTTCACACAGACGCAGGACGAAGCCTTCTGGCGCGCTTACACCGCTGCGCAGGGCTGAGGCGCCACGCCTGATCGGCGCGAGCGCACCGCATCGGCCAGCCCGCGCAGCAAGGGAACCGTATCGTCCCAGCCCAGGCAGGCGTCGGTGATGGATATGCCCGGCGCCAGCGGCCGACCCGGCTTGAGATCCTGCCGGCCTTCGCAGAGGTGGCTCTCGACCATCACGCCTAGGATGCGCCGTTCGCCCGAGGCGATGCGCTCGGCGATGCTGGCGGCCACCTCCATCTGCTTGCGCGGCTGCTTGGCCGAATTGGCATGCGAGCAGTCGATCATCACCTGTTCACGTTGCCCGGCTTTGGCCAGCGCGGCGCAGGCGGCGTCCACCGAGGCGGCGTCGAAGTTCGGCGCCTTGCCGCCGCGCAGGATGACGTGGCAATCCGCATTGCCGCGGGTCTCGAAAATCGCGGCAACGCCCATCTTGGTCATGCCCATGAAGGCATGGCCGCTGGCCGCCGACACCATGGCATCGGCCGCCACCTGCAGCCCGCCGTCGGTACCGTTCTTGAAACCCACGGGACAGGAAAGCCCCGAGGCAAGCTGACGGTGGCTCTGGCTTTCCGTGGTGCGCGCGCCGATGGCGCCCCAGGCGATCAGGTCGCTGAAATACTGCGGCGACAGCAGGTCGAGAAACTCGGTGCCCGCCGGTAAACCCAGCGAATTGATCTCCAGCAGCAACTGCCGCGCGCGCTGCAACCCCTCGTTGATGCGGAAGCTGCCATCGAGCCGCGGGTCGTTGATATAGCCCTTCCAGCCGACGGTGGTGCGCGGCTTCTCGAAATACACCCGCATCACCACCACTAGCGCGTCGCTCAGATCGGCCGCCGTGGCTTGCAGGCGGCGCGCGTAGTCGATGGCCTGATCGTGATCGTGTATGGAGCATGGCCCGACCACAACTACCAGCCGGTCATCGCGCCCGTGCAGCACACCGGCCACCGCGGCGCGGCCTTGCTCGACCACGGCCTCGATCTGGGGCGTGACCGGCAGTTCTTCCAGCAGCACCGCCGGCGAGATCAAAGCCCGCACCGCCTTGATGCGGGTGTCGTCGATGCGGGTGGTGTCGAGCGTGCCGTCAATGGCGCCAGCCTCGTGGTCATGGGTGGGGTCGTCGATGTAGGGCATGAAATCTTCCAAGAGCTTGGGTTCAGCGCCAGATGTTAGAGGCCGACGGTTTCGGATGACGTGCTTTGCGTGAAGGTCTGCCCCTGCACGCATTCCGCCCGCATGAAACAGAACGAAACAATGCGGGACAAAGAATGCCAATCTGTTTCATCATGTGCACGTCGGTACATAGTCGGTCTCTACGTACGCACGCTGCGTCTGGCTGTTCGTCGGTTCCCGCAGGGAGTTTCAACCATGATCCCTCCGCCCCATGTTCTGCAAGACCTTATCGAGGCCATTTACTGCGCGGCACTGTCTCCCGTGGCCTGGAGTCACGTTGCGTCGTTGCTGCGTGAGCAGTTCGGCAGCGTGATGGAATCGTTCTATGTGCTCGATCCCACACTGGGCACGGTGACCAGTCTGTATATGCAGGGTGTCGAAGAACGATGGCTCGAATCGTTGCCCGAGATGTTTTTTCGTGACGACAACCCGTTTACCGCGCATGCGCTTGCGCTCAACAAGCCCGGTACGGTGCGCACCAGCGAAAACCTGCCGACGCTGTTGGGCGAGGATGCGCTGCCCTTTGCGCAAAGCGCCTACTTCAACGAGTGGATGAGGCCACAGGGCTTTCGCCATACCTTGGGAACGACGGTTTCGGCCAGCGGCATGCGCTCTGCTAACGTCAGCTTGTTCCGGGCAGGCGATCAGCGCGCCTTCAATGACGGTGATGCGGCGGCACTGGCCCTGCTGGCGCGCCATTTTGGTTTTGCCCTTCGCATGCATGAGCGGCTGGCCGAAGCCGACGTGAGGGCTGCCGCGGCGGTCGATGCCTTGGAGCTGCTGCATTCGCCATTGGCTGTCGTCGATGCACAGCGGCGTTTGATCTACGCGAGCCCCGGTCTGGAAATGATGCTTCGCACCGGTGAGACTTTGTCCCTGAGTGCCAGCCGAATCAGCGCCCGTATGCCGCAAGATGATGACAAGCTCGCCCGCATCGTGCACGAAGCCATCCACGCGCAAAGCGCCGCCGTCGCCCATTGCACTCTGGGCCCAGAGGGAGGATCGGCATTGCATGTGCAGGCATTCCCGTTGGTTCGCCCGAGCTATGCGGGAATGCCTGGAACTCGCCATGTTGTCCTGCTGATTACGCGGACAGAACCCGCCAATCTGCAACATCTTGAGGAACTCGCACGACGCTTCGGCCTCACCCGTGCCCAGGCGCGACTGGCGGTGGCGCTGTGTGGCGGACTGACGCTGCGAGAGGCGGCAGACCGCTGCGGCATAGGCTACGGCACGGCGCGCGGCTACCTGAAGATGATCTTCCTGAAGACCGGCACCCGTCGTCAGACAGATCTGGTGACCTTGCTGCTCGTCGACGCCCGTCGTTAGCGAGATCCCCCGGAATCGTGGGGCAAGATTGCTCCCAATTGGGAGGTGTGACAACCTCTGTGGCTGCCTACAGTCCGTTCAAACACAACGATGTGTCGACAAAGAGGACGACCATGCCACCCCCACTTCACCCCTTTCATCCTCCGCGGATCGGGCGTCAGCGCGCCATGGCCCGCTGGGGGCGCCGCCCCGTCTTTGTCCTGCTGATGGGGCTTGCAGCGCTCGGAGCTGGCAGCTCGGCCTGGGCTTCCGATCCCTGTGCGGGCGCCCCGCACTGCCGCGTCGTTGGCCCGCTGATGAGTCAGGTCGTGCAGGTCAACGTCACCGATTCTGGCGGCGTGACGGCTTTCCACGGTGTGCGCACCACGATACGTTTCACCAATCTGGGCCAGACGCCGATGGCTCTCGGCTATCAGGACCGCTCCAGCCGCGTCAGTGATGACCGCGGCCTGCTCTACAAATGGTCGAGCAAGGCCGAAGGCATCGGCCGCGTGACGCGCGACAACGCGGACCCGCAGTTTCAACTGGCCCCTGGCGAGTCGCGCGAAGCGAATTTCACCAATGTTCTTGAGTACAGCGTGCGACACAGCGTGCCAGGCCAGGTCTTCGAGCAGGATTTCACGCTGGTGCGGTTGACGGTGCTGTCCAACGGCAAGGTGCGGTCAGCTGGCACCTACGCCCTCGGATTTCCGGGACTGACCGCGACCTCCGGGCTCGGCGCCGCCTCCGCGGGAGCGCCACGGGTCGCTGCCGCGCCAGCGCTCGGCGGCGGTGCCGGGGCCTGTGGCAGCCTGCCGAACTGCCAGGCGCAGGGCCCTCTTCGGGTGCAGGTCGTCGGCGTCAACGTCACCGACTCGGGAGGCGTCACGGCCCACCATACGGTACGCACCACGTTACGCATTCAGAACATCGGTACGGAGCCTTTGATCCTCGCTTATCCGTATGAATCGGCTCAACTCACCGACGATCAGGGACTGAGCTATCGATGGGGCAAGGTGGGGGGGACGGAGGCCAGATATGTGCACGGCATTGGTTTGCTGCGCGACGGCTCAGTGGATACCAGCTTCCAGCTCGCTCCGGGCGAAGCCCGCGAAGCGAGCTACGAGAGCGTCCTCCAATACAGCACTCGCCATACCCACCCTGGAACGGTGTTCAGCTTCGACATCACCCTTGCCCAACTCGCCCTGCTGGGCAACCGGCAGGTGCAGACTCAGCGCCAATACACGATGAATTTTTCCAATCTCAGCGCCACCAGCGGCTTGGCGGGGCTGGGCAGTGGCGGCGCAGGGGCGGCGAATGCTGCGCAGGCCGTTGGGCAGATCGTCAACTTGCTCAAGGGTCTGGGCAGATGAGCCGATGAGGCGAATGCTTCTTCCGTGCCAGATTGCGTGGCAAGGCGCGTTCGTACCCTGTTCCCATATTCCGAAGGACGATCATGAGACAACGCTTGCAACTGATCAGGTGGGCCGCCTTGCCAGCGCTTCTTGCTCTTGGCCTGCTGTCTGGCTGCGGCCATAAAACCCTGGAGGGCACCTACTTGCCCAACGGCGAACAGAGCTACACCTACGACAAGCTCACCTTCTCGCCGGACGGCACCGTGGTGGCGTCGTTCAACGGCAAGCCGCTGAGCCCGCGCGGGTACAAGATCGTTGACAAGCAGGTGCAGCTGCAGATCAACCAGTGGCCTCATAACCTGAACATGCGCGACGATGGCTGTCTGGTCGGCACCGGAGAAAGCAATATGCACGGCGTGTATTGCAAGCCGCAGAACTGATGATGCGGACCTGTCCTTGGGTTCATCCGAAGCACCACATCTCATGGAGGGTTTTGCCATGACCACGCATCCCAGAACGACCCGAAGAGCCGCCTTTCTGTTCAGTGGACTGAGTCTCGCCGCCTTGCTGGGCAGTTGCGGAAGCCATCTCTCCGGTACTTACGGCAAAGAGTCTGATGGCGCGCAGTTCACGTTCACTTCCGGTGACAGGGTGGAACTCAACATCTTGGGGCAGTTGATGGACGGTACCTATACGGTGGAAGACGGCAAGTTGATGATCATGACCTCTATGGGCGTCGGCCAGACGTTTAGGCTCGACGGCGACTGCATTGACGCTGGACCGGCTCTGGGCAAGCTGTGCAAGCAATGAGCTGCGGCGCTTTTTTCTTACTCCGTTCGGAGAACGAGAGGTACATGATGATTCGACAAATTCTTCTGATCGTCGCGATGCCGTTACTGCTCGCGGGCTGTGGCAAGTCGGATAGACCCACGGCCACGGCCGGTTCGGGGCAGGCCGCCGCAACTTCTTCGGACATGAACGCCAGCGCCGAGCAGGTCGCCAAGGCCGCGCGAGGCGATCTGCGATGTCCGGCCAAGTTGACGACGGCTGCGCTGGGGAACAACGCACCTGTGGAGGACGTGCTCGGCGTGCGACCGGGGCTGACCTACGAAGAGGCAGCCAATCTGGTGATGTGCAGCCAGGACCTGTTGGTGATCAAGCCCGATAACAGTCGCGGATTTGATATCAAGACCTATGGGCAGTCGGTGCGGCAGGGTTTCACAGCCCGCTTCGCCGAACCGAAGGTCGTCAAGTCGGGCAGGGAAATCGTCAAGGAAATGGAGGCAGAGGCCACGGCACGCGGCATGAACGCAGTGCGCGAAGACCTCAAGCCCGGACAGGTGAAGTGGTATGTCGGCACCATGGGCGTGCCCGGCCAGGAGCGGGTGCTGAGCGTGGCGCGGGAGGAGCGCTTCGCTGCAGACCAGACGCCGACTGTGGACACGGTACGGGCGGCGCTGGTGAAGAAGTACGGCGAACCGACTCAACCGATATCAGTGGGGTCTGGTTATCGGTCGGTCGTCACGACATTGATGTGGGCGTATGACCCGCTGGGTCGGCGCATCCCAGAGACCTCTCCGTTGTATCAACGTTGCGGTGGCACAGCAGATCCGGACAGTGGCATCCACCTATCGCCCGACTGTGGCGTTGCCGTCGCCGCCAACATCATCGCCGTACGCGACAACCATGCTTTGGTCGACCGCCTTCAGGTTGGCGTGGTGGACCAGTCCGGTGGCTACAAGATGATTGCCGCCACCGAGCAGGGGTTGCGACAAGGCGATCAGCAACGGCAGGCGCAAGAGGTGCAGAAAGCTGCGAAGGACGCCAAGGCGCCTTCGCTGTGAGGGAGCAATCATGCGTATCGTCACTGCACTGATGGCGCTCGTCGGCTGCATGTCGCTTGCCGCAACACTCGTGGGTTGCGGCCGCACCGAGACCAAGACCGCCTCAACTGCGCCTGAGTCTGCTTCGGTCGCCAACTCCGCGCTCGCGCCCGTTCCACAGACCGCCCAGGCGGCTGCCCCACTGGCTGGTGGACGCACCCGCACGCTGACCAACCCCGACAAGACCACCATGGTGTACCTGTACGACACACTCGCAGGCATCCCGCCACCGATCGACCAGTGGGTGGGGGATGACGGGCGCGTAAACGCAGCCCGGCCCGCCGACAAGGCCGCGCAGCGACTGGTGGTGCGGGCGGAGATCGCCGCTGGCCTCGCCGCCGTGCGCGACATCGGCCGCATCCGACTCACGCTCGGCAGCGCCGATCTCAGTGACTACGACCCGACCTACAAGGAGTTCACCATCGGCGCTTTGTCGCCCAGTTCGCAAGTGATGTTTCAGGCGCGCAGACAGACCATCAACCTGCAATTCACTAACGGCGAAACCGCGCAACACTGGTCGGTTCCGCCCGATGCCGCGCAGACCATCCGCGACCGGGTGAGCGGCGGCGCCACCCTGGAGGTGCTGGTGCGCATCACCGGCGTACAGCCTGGCGCGGATGGCGGCGTCATGCTTTCCGCCATCGAACACTACGAATTGCGCGCCAGCGACGGCACAACCCTGGCGCGCGTGGATGTTCCCGCATCCTGAGATGCAATTCCATGAAAACCTCGCGCCTTCGCCGCCTGCTGCTGGCGGCGGCATTGGGCCTGCTGACATCGGCGGCCTGGGCTACCGGGGCGAGGCTGGTGTTCGACGCCAAGCCGTCTCCAGTTCAGTCTGCGGCCATTCGCCAAGCCACCGCGAGTGACGTTGACGAAGTGGGTGTGGGCAAGATGGACTACGTACTCGCACTCGCGGACCTCAACGACGACGGTCGCCCCGATCTCCTTGTCTGGTATCAGGGCAGCGACTTCTGCGGCAGTGCCGGATGCTCGGGCGCCATCGTGCTCGCCACGCCAACTGGATATGCCGGAAGGGCCATCGGCTTGCCCTACTTTCAGGGCGATCTCACTGTCCTTCCCGCTCGACACCATGGCATGCATGATCTGAAGTTCGGCGACAGCCCGGTCTGGCAGTGGAATGGCAACGCCTATGCGATCCCGAAGGCGAACCTGCCAGGGGCCAATGCCCCGGCTTGGACGACGCGCCAAGCCCCGGGCCGCCCGCTGATGGCGGTGGCCACACCGATCGATTCATCGGTTGCCAAATTGCTGCTGTTTTGCGAGCAAGGGACGCCGCTGCTGGCCATGCTGACCCAGAAGCCGCTGCCGTCCAGACCCTTGACGCTGACCTTCGTTTTCCGCGGATGGACGGTTAACGTGCCGATGCGGCAGAACGCCAATGACCCCAAACTTTGGATTGCCAGTGTGGGGAGTTCCGATCTGCCCCTTTGGCTGGCGCATCGCGGCCGCACCGCCACGACCCACAAGCTAGCGCAGCTCGCTGAGGTGTCCTATCTGCGTATCGATGGAGTGCTGCAGGGGCAGATCTCACTGACCGCTTCCACCAAGTCGACCCAAGCCGCGCTCCGCCCCTGCTATCGCTATTGAACTGATCCCCAGCTTCACATCCCCGGCTGCGGATTGCGCAGGCGGATGTGCAACTCCTTCAACTGCTTCTCATCGACCGGGCTGGGCGCGTTGGTCAGCAGGCACTGGGCGCGCTGGGTCTTGGGGAAGGCGATGACGTCGCGGATGCTCTGGGCGCCGGTCATCATGGTGACGATGCGGTCCAGGCCGAAGGCGATGCCGCCGTGCGGCGGGGCGCCGTATTGCAGGGCGTCGAGCAGGAAGCCGAACTTGGCGCGGGCCTCGTCGGGGCCGATCTTGAGCGCGGAGAACACCTTGCTCTGCACCTCGGCGCGGTGGATGCGCACTGAGCCGCCGCCGATTTCCCAGCCGTTGAGCACCATGTCGTAGGCCTTGGCGATGCACTTCTCGGGGGCGGTGTCCATCAGCTCCTCATGGCCGTCCTTGGGGGCGGTGAAGGGGTGGTGCACGGCGGCCCAGCGCTGGTTGTCCTCGTCGAACTCGAACATGGGGAAGTCGACGACCCAGAGCGGCTTCCAGACGTTCTCGAACAGGCCGTGGCTCTTGCCGAATTCGCTATGGCCGATCTTGACCCGCAGGGCGCCGATGGCGTCGGCCACGATCTTGGATTTGTCGGCGCCGAAGAACAGCAGGTCGCCGTTCTGCGCGCCGCTGCGCGCGAGGATGGCGGCAATCGCCGCGTCGTGCAGGTTCTTGACGATGGGCGATTGCAATCCATCGCGGCCTTTGCTCGCGTCGTTGACCTTGATCCAGGCCAGCCCCTTGGCGCCGTAGATCTTGACGAACTCGGTGTAGGCGTCGATCTCGCTGCGGCTCATCTCGCCGCCGCCGGGCACGCGCAGCGCGACCACGCGGCCGCCCGGGGTGGTGGCCGGACCGGAGAACACCTTGAAGTCCACGTCGCTCATCACGTCGGTGAGTTCGGTGAACTCCATCTTCACGCGCAGGTCGGGCTTGTCGGAGCCGAAGCGGGCCATGGCCTCGGCATAGGTCATCACCGGGTAGGGGTCGGCCAGCTCGATGTCGAGCACATCCTTGAACACGCCACGGATCATGGTCTCGAACAGATCGCGGATTTCCTGCTCGTTCAGGAAGGAAGTCTCGCAGTCGATCTGAGTGAATTCGGGCTGACGGTCGGCGCGCAGGTCTTCGTCGCGGAAGCACTTGGTGATCTGGTAATAGCGGTCGAACCCCGAGACCATGAGCATCTGCTTGAACAACTGGGGCGACTGCGGCAGGGCGAAGAACTCGCCGTCGTGCACGCGGCTGGGCACCAGGTAATCGCGCGCGCCCTCGGGCGTGCTCTTGGTGAGCATGGGCGTTTCGATGTCGATGAAGCCTTGGGCGTCGAGAAAGCGGCGTACCGCCATCGCCACCTTATAGCGCAGCTTGAGGTTGTGCTGCATCTGCGGACGGCGCAGGTCGAGCACGCGGTGGGTCAGCCGCGTGGTCTCGGACAGGTTGTCGTCGTCGAGCTGGAACGGCGGCGTGACCGAGGCGTTGAGCACGGTGATGTCATGGCACAGCACTTCGATCTTGCCCGAGGTCATGCCCTCGTTTTCGGTGCCGGCCGGTCGCGGCCGCACCAGCCCTTGCACCTGCACGCAGAACTCGTTGCGCAGGCCTTCGGCCGTGGCGAACATGGCGGCGCGGTCGGGGTCGCAGACCACCTGCACCAGACCTTCGCGGTCGCGCAGGTCGATGAAAATCACCCCGCCGTGGTCGCGGCGGCGATGCACCCAGCCGCAAAGGGAAACGGTTTGGCCCAGAAGGGCTTCGGTCACCTGACCGCAATATTGGCTACGCAGACTCATGTTGGAGAAGTACTTTCGGAAAACGGTCCTGCGGCTTCGGCGCGCAGGGGGCAGGAAGGGGAAGGATGGGAACGTCGGCGCTCAGTGCACTTGCGGGTTGTTGGGGCCGCCAGGCACGACCACGCCCATGGAGATGATGTATTTGAGCGCAGTGTCCACGCTCATCTGCAGCTCGATCACTTCGCTGCGCGGAAACATCAGAAAAAAGCCGGAGGTCGGGTTGGGCGTGG
>NZ_JBYCKI010000096.1:0-10417 GCF_057473305.1 Thiomonas sp. TH-17 | reverse complement strand
TCAAAGGCGTGATTACCTGGGTGAGCGCCAGTCTTGGCGTGGCCGCGCAGGTGCGCTTGTTCGACCGCCTGTTCACCGAGGCGCATCCCGACGCGGGCGGACGCGATTTTCTCGCTGTGCTCAATCCGCAGAGCAAGCAGACGGCGCAGGCCTATGTCGAGCCCGCGCTGGCCACTGCCTCTGCCGGGGCGTCGTTCCAGTTCGAGCGGCACGGCTATTTTGTTGCTGACCGGGTCGATCATTCCCCGACGCAGCCAGTGTTCAACCGCACCACGACACTCAGGGACAGCTGGGGCAAGTGATGCAGGCGCCCGATGACACCCTGAGTTTCGGCGCCCCCATGCCCGCTGGCAGCAGCGCGCTGGCGCGCTTGCAGCAGCAAGGTTTTTGTGTGCTGGGCGCTGCCGATCTGGCCGCCTTGGCGGGCTATGACCTGGCGAGTTGCGCCCGGGCCTCTGAATTGTGGAACGACCTTCCGCCCGATGATTACCTCAAAGACGGCGGGCACTACCGCTTCCGGCGTCACGGCAGCTTCATTCAGACCCGACAGCCGGCCGCAGGGCAGACGGCGCTTCAGGCCGTGCCGCACCGTGCGCATTGGCAGCCGACCTCTTACAACGCGCTGCACGGCGGCATGTTGCGCTGGTTCGCGCCCTTGACCGACGAGTTGCAGCGCGCCGCGTTCTGGCAGCCTCTGCTGCTCGGGCTGGGACGGCTGTTCGCGCAGGTGCGCCCTGCGCCGCAATGGTTCATCGAAGCGCACCAGTTCCGCATCGATACCCGCGAAGGCGTGGGCCGCCCGACACCGGAAGGGGCGCACCGCGACGGCGTGGATTTCGTCGCCGTGGTGCTGATCTCACGGCACGACATTCGCGGCGGTGAAACCCGGGTGTTCGAGCTCGCCGGCCAGCGCGGTGTGCGCTTCACCCTGGCCGAGCCTTGCAGCGTGCTGCTGATGGACGACACCCGCGTGATTCACGAGAGCACCCCCGTTCTGCCTGCGGGCATCACCCATGACGGCTGGCGCGATACCCTGGTGCTGACTTATCGCGCGGGGGGCTTCCTTGATCCGCAGCCGGTCGGCTGACTTTTCAGCCTGCGGAAAATGCGACATGTCGTCGCAGTCAGACGGTCGTCTGCTGCGAGTTTGATTTCAATCAATATGAGATTCAAGCCTGCAAACTAAGGCAGACTTGAAACACAACTCGTTACATAATCTTTCCCAGGTGTCCGGCAAGTCGTCAGGACGCGATTTTCTGGAGAGATTCCCATGCGTCATTTGCCCTCCTTGATGGCTGCGCTGGCCGTTGCAGCCGTGCCGGTTTCCGCGCTTGCGCAACAGGCCGCAACCCCCGAACAGATGCAGGCGACCCGCGCCGTCACCGGCGAACTGCTCAAGACCCTGAGCGGCAAGCTGCAGGCCAGTATGAAGGCAAACGGCCCGGCGGGTTCGATCACCGTGTGCAAAACCATCGCCCCCGAAATTGCCATGGGCTTGGCCGACAAGACCGGTTGGAAGGTCACCCGCGTGGGCACCCGTGTGCGCAATGTCGATCTGGGCACGCCCAACGTTTGGCAGCACAAGGCGCTGGGCCACCTGAACGCCGATCTCAAATCCGGCGCCAAGCCTGAAACCCTGGAGTGGAGCGAAGTGGTGACTGAGAACGGCAAGCCCACCCTGCATTACGCCAAGGCCATCGTGCTGCAGACGCAATGCCTGGCTTGCCACGGCACCGCAGCGCAACTCGCACCCGGCGTGGCCGACAAACTCAAGACCGACTACCCGTACGATGCGGCCATTGACTACGCACCCGGACAGCTGCGCGGCGCCGTAGTCATCAGCCGCCCGCTGTAATCAACCGCAGAAGCAGGGCACAACGCCTGCCCGCGCCTCACCAGCGCAGGTAGGCGTCTTTATTTCCGGTCTGCATCTCGATTTTGCGTTCTTGCTGTTTGTGCAGGCCGACGATGGTGTACTGACCCGCAGGCGCTTTGAGATAGCACAAAGGGCCGCCAGCGGTGAACTGGGCCACGGTCTTGCCGTGCTGCATGACGTGGATCGGCACATCGGCCAGATAGGCTCCTTTGGGCCCTTCCACCATCCAGAAGCCGAGATCGAACTGGGGTGAGCGCGCCTGCAGCGCCTTCAGGCTGCCTTCGCCCACGCCGCCGCAGACGTAAGACAAATCTCCAGCTTGGTGAACTTGCGCAGCCTGGCTCAAGGTGGGGCTGAGCAAGCCAGTCACCAAAGCGCCGATCAGAGCGCCCCGGCGCAGGGCTTGATGCGAGATGGACATGATGATGATCCTTTCAAGATTTGCGTGAATACGCCCTGAAATAGACCTTTCCCGGTGGGCCGGGTTCGTCCGTGGTCGGCAGATCTTCAGCCTCGTTTCATTTTTCTGCGGCCATGAAAAAAGCCCCGCCGGGGCGGGGCTTGACCAGAAATGCCGTCAGGCGGCTGCGGGTTTGGGCGGCGCAGCCTTGGGTTGATGCAGATTGGGGAGAAACACGGCCAAGAGACCGATGAGCGGCAGGAACGAGCAGATTTTGTACACCGCGTCGATGCCCCACATATCGGCCAGCTGGCCCAGCACCGCAGCGCCGATGCCGCCGAGGCCGAAGGCCAGGCCGAAGAACAGTCCGGCCACGGTGCCGACCTTGCCTGGAATGAGCTCCTGCGCATAGACCACCATCGACGGGAATGCCGAGGCCAGCATGAAGCCGATGATGGCGCTGAGCACGGCCGACATTTCCAGACTGGCGTAGGGCAGCATCAGTGTGAAGGGCGCTACGCCGAGGATGGACACCCAGATCACCGCCTTGCGGCCGACCCGGTCGCCGATCGGGCCGCCCATCAGGGTTCCCGCCGCGACCGAGGCGAGGAAGACAAACAGGTGGTATTGCCCAACTTCCGTGCTGACATGGAATTTGTGCATCAGATAAAAAATGAGATAACTGTTGATGCTCGCCAAATAGAAGAACTTGGAGAAGATCAGCGCCAGCAGCACCGCCAGCGTGCGGCGCACCAGATGCGGCGGAACCGGCGAATGCTTGACGGCAGCGGCCTTCTTAGGCAGGCGGTGCTGGTGGCTGTACCAGCGACCCACGCCGATGAGCACGACGATTGCCAGCAGGGCGGCCAGCGAAAACCACGCCACGCTCTTTTGCCCATGCGGCAGCACGATCCACGCGGCCAGCAGCGGCCCGGTGGCGGTACCCGCATTGCCCCCCACCTGGAAGATGGACTGCGCCAGCCCGTGTCGTCCTCCCGAGGCCATGCGGGCCACGCGCGACGACTCCGGGTGGAAGATCGAGGAGCCGGTGCCCACCATGGCCGCGGCCAGCAGCAGGATGGGGAAGGTCGGTGCCACCGACAGCGTCAGCAGCCCGGCCAGGGTGCAGCCCATGCCCACCGCCAGCGAGTAGGGCTTGGGATATTTGTCGGTGTAGTAACCCACCAGCGGCTGCAGTAGCGAAGCGGTGAATTGATAGGTGAGGGTGATCAGACCGATCTGGGCGAAATTCAGGTGGAAATCGGTCTTGAATAGCGGATAGATCGCCAGAATCAACGACTGGATCATGTCGTTGAGGAAATGCGAAAAGCTGATCGCTCCGAGGATGCGAAAGCGGGTCTGCTCCGCCGGGGTGCTGTCAGCCGGGGCGAGTGCAGCGGTGCTGGGGGTGGAACTCACGGTCTGGATTTTTGTGGGAGTGCGGGAAAAACGCAAAAACAACCTTGATTTGCGTGAGCGCAAGGATAGTGCGGCAAGGAGATATTTGCACAGGCAGGGAATTTTCCGGGAGGTGCGCGAATTCAGCGGTCGGCCTACCATTTGCTGCATGGCACCAATCGCAACTGAACTCGCAATCGGGAGCGCAACCGCAACCGACCTTGCCGCTTTGCGTCCCCAGAGTCTGGGCGAAGAGATCGCCAACAGCATCAGCCACGGGCTCGGGCTGTTGCTGTCGATTGCTGCGCTGCCCGTGCTCATCGTTCATGCGGTTGAGCACCAGCCGGTGGCCAGCGTGGTGGGGGCAACGATTTTCGGCGCCAGCGCCATCCTGCTTTATCTCGCCTCCACGCTGTACCACGCCCTGCCGCAGCCGCGGCTCAAGGCGGTGTTTCAGCGCCTCGACCATGCCGCCATTTACCTGCTGATCGCCGGCACCTACACCCCGTTCACCCTGGGCGTGCTGCGCGGAGGATGGGGGTGGACCTTGTTCGGCGTGGTCTGGGGTCTGGCGGCGATGGGGCTGCTGCTCAAGGCGTTTGCCGGGGTGCGTTTTCCACACCTGTCCACAGCGCTCTATCTGGGCATGGGTTGGGTGGTGCTGATCGCCATCGTGCCTTTGGCCGAGCGCATCGCGCCGATGGGGCTGTTCTGGCTGGTGGCGGGCGGCGTGTCTTACACCCTGGGGGTGGTGTTTTTCGTGTTCGACGAGCGCTGGCGCTATGCGCATTTCGTCTGGCATCTGTTCGTGCTCGCGGGCACGGTCTGTCATTTTTTCGCGGTGCTCTATTACGCTGTCTGAAATGCGGTTGCCCTAAAATCGAACGACCGTTCTTTTTTGTGGCCGCCGTGCCTAAAATGCTGCTTAAAACAGCCTGACCGTGGAGACCGCGATGACCCCGCATCAACTCTTGGAAAAATTCGGCCCGCGCGAGGCCATGGACTACGACGTCGTCGTCGTCGGGGCCGGCCCTGGCGGACTGGCTACGGCCATCCATCTCAAACAGTTGGCGCAGCAGGCCGGGCGCGAGATCTCGGTCTGCGTGCTGGAAAAAGGTTCCGAGCCGGGGGCGCACATTCTGTCCGGGGCCATCATGGACCCCGGCGCGCTGACCGAACTGTTCCCCGACTGGAGGGCGATGGGAGCGCCGCTGAATCAGCCCGTCACGGCGGACCAGTTTTTGTTCCTGAGCGACGCGAACGCCAAGCCCGCGCCCGCGGCTTTTCTGCCAGACTGTTTCAAGAACCACGGCAACTACGTCATCAGCCTGGGCAATCTGGTGCGCTGGATGGCGCAGCAGGCTGAAGCGTTGGGCGTGGAGATTTTCCCCGGCTTCGCCGCGGCGGAGGTGCTCTATGACGAGCAGGGCCTGGTGCAGGGCGTGGCCACGGGCAATCAGGGGTTGGGCAAGGACGGGGAGCCGACCGATCATTTCGCGCTGGGCATGGAGTTGCGGGCCAAGTACACGGTGTTCGCCGAAGGCTCGCGCGGGCAGTTGGGCCGCGAGTTGATCGCGCATTTCAAGCTCGACGCCGGCCGCGATCCACAAAGCTACGGCATCGGCATCAAGGAAATCTGGGAAGTCGCCGCCGACAAGCACCAGCCCGGGCTGGTGCTGCACACTGCGGGCTGGCCGCTCGATCCCAAGACTTACGGCGGCGGATTTCTCTACCACCTCGAAGACCGCAAGGTGGCCATCGGCTTTGTGGTCGGGCTGGATTACACCAATCCGTGGATGAGCCCGTTCGAGGAATTCCAGCGGCTCAAGACCCATCCGGCCATTCGCGGCTTGTTCGACGGCGCCAAGCGCCTGGGCTATGGCGCGCGCACCATCACGGCCGGTGGGCTGTTGTCGCTGCCCAAGCTGGTGTTTCCCGGCGGCTGTCTGGTGGGGTGCGAGGCGGGGTTTCTCAATGCGTCGCGCATCAAGGGCAGTCATGCGGCGATCAAGACCGGCATGCTCGCGGCGCAGTCCATCGCCGATGCGCTGGCTGCAGGCCGCGCGCAGGACGAACTCAGCGCCTATCCCGTGGCGTTCGAGCAGTCGTGGCTGCATGCCGAACTCAAGACCGCGCGCAACTTCAAGCAGTGGTTCAAGAAGGGCCAACTGGTGGGTACGCTGATGACGGGGATCGAGCGCTGGTTTCTGCCGCGCATCGGCATCAAGTCGCCGCCGTGGACGGTGCATCACCATGTGCCCGACCACGCCATGCTCAAACCGGCGGCCGATTGCCCGCGCATCGAGTATCCGAAGCCCGATGGCGTGCTCACTTTCGACCGGCTGAGTTCGGTCTATTTGAGCAACACCAATCACGAGGAGAATCAGCCGCCCCACCTCACGCTCAAAGACGTGTCGGTGCCGGTGCAGGTCAACCTCAAGACCTATGCCGGGCCGGAGACCCGTTACTGCCCGGCCGGGGTGTACGAATTCGTCAAGGGATCGGACGGCGGCGACAAACTGCAGATCAACGCGCAGAACTGCGTGCACTGCAAGACCTGCGACATCAAAGACCCGACGCAGAACATCGTCTGGGTCGCGCCCGAGGGTGGGGGCGGGCCGAACTATGTTGGTATGTGATCGCCGGTTTTTAGCGTCGATATGTGAGCGGCCCCCGCTCGGCCGTGAGGCCACGCGCAATCCGGGGGGTAGGCGCAAAAGTGTGAACTAATTGTCAAGGTCGTTCAGGCTGCGACATTTACACTCCGCACCAATTCAAAGTCTGAGCACCGCCGCCACCGGCCGCGGCAGCTCTCGGCGCCACACACTTCTTTCTTGTTGCATGCCCGGCTCAACGCCCCAGTTTTCTCCTGCTCCCGTGCCGACGTCGCAAGGTCAGTCGCCCATTCGGCGTCGGCTCAGGCGCGGCTATTGGGGCCTGATCGCGCTCACGGTGTTCTTCGGCGTCTGGCTGGCGTGGATCAACTGGCAGCGCCAGGACGAAACGCTGCGCAGCACCTTGCGCGTGGAAACCGCCTTTCTGGGCGACGCCACCACCGCCTATCTCCAGCGCTATGAGTCGGTCATGTCGGCGCTGGCCAACGATCTGCTGATGCGCCCGGAACTGCTGAGTACGCCCGGGCAGCTCACGCCCCTGCTGCAGCGTTATCGGGCTCTGCTCGGCCCGGATCAGGCGCTGGCCATCAACCTGTCGCGGCCCGACGGTCAGATGTTCGCCACCACGGTGGCGGGCGAAGCGAGCCTGCCCAACTTTCGGGCCATGCCCGATATCTGGCCCGGTATCGAGCAGGCCGCGAAGCTCAATGGTCTGGAAGTGGGCAAGGCGGTCTATGGCCCCATGCTGCACCGTTGGGTGATTCCCCTGCGGCTGATGGTGAAAAGCGCCCAGGGCCAGCCCGTGCTGCTGATTGCGGTGCCGGTCGAACTCAACGACTTTCTCGATCGCTGGCGTCGCTCGGTGGCCGCAGCAGAGTACGCCATGCCGGGCATGTCGATCGCGTTGATGCGCGCCGATGGCTATTTGCTGGCGCGCTGGCCTGCGCCGGAGGCAGACAACCTGCAGCGCTTCTACAGCGCCAAGCGTCAGGGCGAACTGGCCAGGGCAGCGCAGGCCACACCGCAGGCCTTGTCGGGCATGTTCAACGGCCGGGTCGATTCGGACGACGTGCCGCGTCTGGGCGCCTGGGTGCGTCTGCCGCACTACGACGTGCTGGTGAACATGACCGTGCCCCGCGCTTTGCTCTGGCGCGATTTCTGGCGCGCGTACTGGCCCGCGCTGACCATTCTTGCCCTGTGGCTGGCTCTGCTGACCCTGACCTACCGACTGGTGCTGCGGCAGACCGAGCGCGAGGGCACGCAACTGCGCGACCGGGCCGAAATCATGTACCGCCTGGCCAATCAGGACAGCCTCACCGGGCTGCTGAACCGCCGTGGCATGGGCGAATACCTGCAGCGCGCCCACGACAACGCGCAGCAGCATGGCATCGGCTACGCGCTGGTGCTGTTCGACCTCGATCACTTCAAGCTGATCAACGACGGCTTCGGCCACGCCGCGGGCGACGCCGTGCTGCAGCAGGTGGCGCACCTGCTGCAAACCCGGGTGCGCAAGGAAGACCAGGTGGCGCGCTGGGGCGGCGAAGAATTTCTGGTGCTGCTGCCCGATTCGTCGCTCGAGACCGCGCACGCCACGGCGGAGAAGCTGCGCGACCTGATTTCGCACACCCGCATGTCCGTGGGCGGCTCAGAGTTGCGGCTGACGGCGAGCTTCGGCGTTTCGGCCTGGGAGCCCGGCGGCCCGCTCAGCTCCGCCGAGCTGCTGGGGCAGTGTGACTCCGCGCTCTACAACGCCAAGGCCGGCGGTCGCAACCGGGTCAAACAGTTCGAGGGCCAATCGGCGCAAGACTATTTGCGCGGCTTCACCCTGAAGCAGGCCATCGAGGACGACCGCATCCGCGTGGCCTATCAGTCGCTGGTGTCGTTGGCGGACGACCGGATCATGGGCTATGAAGCGCTGGCGCGTCTGGTGCGCGACGACGGCGAGGTGGTGCCCGCCGGTCAGTTCATCGACGTGGCCAACCGGCTGCGGCTGGAGCACCGCATTGACTCGCGCGTGTCCAAGCAGGTCATGTCGCGCTGCAGCCTGCGCATGGAACAGACCGGCGCGCCGATGAAGTACATGATCAACTGCTCGGCAGACTTTCTCAGCCGCCCGGAAGATGTGCAAAAGCTGCTTGACCGGGCGCAGCATTTCTGCAACACCTGCGCGGTGGACATGAGCAACAAACCCAAGCCCATGGTCATCGAAATCACCGAACGCCAGCTCATCGGCGACGCCGAGGCCGTGCGCAAACTGGTGCAGCCGCTGATCGACTTCGGCTTCCAGCTCGCGGTGGACGATTTCGGCAGCGGCTATTCGTCGTATCTCTATGTGCTCAAACTGCCCGTGAGCTACCTCAAGATCGAGGCCGAGCTGGTGCGCGAAGCGGCGCACAGCCCACGTGCGCAGGCCATGGTGCGCTCGATCAACAGCATGGCGCACGAGCTGGGCATCCTGACCATCGCCGAAGGCATCGAAGACCAGGCCACCGCCGAAGCCATGCGCCGCATCGGCGTGGACTGGGGGCAAGGCTTTTACTGGGGGCTGCCGGAGATCGAGGCGTGATCCGGCCCGCTAACCGCACAGTCAGTCGGCAGGGGCGTACTTCGCCGCGAAAGCAGCCAGATCGAGGGCGCGGAAATCGGGCAGAGCGGCGTTGATCTGCTTGTGGCTCCAGTCCCACCACGCGATGCGGCGCAGGGTCTGTGCAAGCTCCGGGTCGCAGCGGTTGCGCAACACGCGGGCCGGCACACCGACCACAATCGCGTAAGGCGGTACATCGCGCGTAACGACTGCGCCGCTGCCGATGGCGGCGCCATCGCCAATGCTGACGCCGGGCATCACGGTGGCGTTGTGACCGATCCAGACATCCGCCCCGATGTGCGCCGCATGCTGCTTGCGCCATTCAAAAAACGCGGCATCGTCTGCGGCGTCGAACCCGTGTGAGGCGCTGCGGTAAGTGAAGTGGTGCTGCGCCGCGCGCCAGGTGGGGTGGTTGCCCGGATTGATGCGCACGCCCGTGGCGATGTTGCAGAACTTGCCGATGTGCGCATGGGCAATCTGGTTGTCTCCCATGGCATAGCTGAAGTCGCCCAGCGTGCAGTCGATCACATGGCTGCGCGGGCCGAGATAGGTGTAGTCGCCAAAATCGGAGTCTCGCACCCACGAGGTGGGATCGATTTCTGGCGCCCGGCTGAGCTGGCGCCCGGTTGACCAGGGGTCGGTGGGGGCGCCGCAGTTGATGCGTTGCATGAGATCAGAAAAAGCGTTTGCGGATTTGCGACGAGATCAGATCGATCACACTCACCGTGACGATGATGATGAGCAACACGGCCGCGGTCTGGCCGTACTGGAAGGCGCGGATGATCTCCCACAGAATCACGCCGATGCCCCCGGCGCCTACCATGCCGACAACCGAAGCCGAGCGTACATTGGCCTCGAATCGATACAGGGTGTAGGAAATCCACAGCGGCAGCACTTGCGGAATCACTCCGTAGATCACCTCGTGCAGCGCCGAAGCCCCGGTCGACCGGATGCCTTCGACCGGCTGCGGGTCGACGGCCTCAACGGCTTCGGAGAACAGCTTGGACAGGGTGCCGGTAGTGTGCACCCACAGCGCCAGCACCCCGGCGAACGGCCCCAGGCCGACGGCCACCACGAACAGCATGGCAAACACCATTTCATTGATGGCCCGAAAGGCGTCCATCAGGCGTCTGACCGGTTGATAGATCCAGGCAGGCACGATGTTCGATGCCGATAGCAAGCCCAGCGGAACGGAGCACAGCACGGCCAGCGCCGTACCCCACACGGCGATCTGCAGGGTGACGACCATCTCGTGGACATAAATGCGCCAGTCGGTGAAATCAGGCGGAAAGAAGCCGGCCGCATACGCGGCCATATTGCCCGAGTCTCGCACCAGGTCAAGCGGACGGATGTCAGCTCCCTGCCAGGAAGCGGCGAGGATGGCGAGGATCAGCCCCCAGCCGATCAGATGGCCCCAACGCTGCGGGCCGCGCGGTGCGAGATCGGCGGGCAGTGGGGTGGCTTGCGGAAGTTGAGACATGGCGGCAGACAAAAGGGGAGTAAAGACCGGCGCGTACCGGGCAGGCGCACAGACCGCCTGCCCG
>NZ_JBYCKI010000095.1:0-10835 GCF_057473305.1 Thiomonas sp. TH-17 | reverse complement strand
GAACCGGCGCATCTGGGGCAGCGCATCCTGCCGACCGACCAGATTCGCGTCAACGGCAAGATCATCAAGCGCCGCCTGCGGCCGGCCCAGGCCCGCGTGCTGGCCTATCACAAGCCGACGGGTGAAGTGGTGTCGTTCAAAGACCCGGAAGGACGTCCCACGGTGTTTCAGCATCTGCCCAAGCTGCAAGGGTCCAAGTGGACCGCGGTCGGGCGGCTGGACATCAACACCGAGGGCCTGTTGCTGTTTACCACCTCGGGCGACCTGGCCAACCGGCTGATGCACCCGAGCTACGGTGCCGAGCGCGAATACGCCGTGCGGGTGCTGGGCGAGCTTGACGCTACGGCCCGCGACGAATTGCTCGAGGGCGTGCAGTTGGGCGATGGTCCGGCGCGTTTTCTCAGCCTCGAAGAGGCGGGCGGCGAGGGCGCCAATCGCTGGTGGCGCGTGGTTATCTCCGAGGGGCGAAACCGCGAAGTGCGTCGCATGTTCGAGGCGGTTGGACTGACGGTGAGCCGTCTCATCCGGGTGCGCTACGCCAGTGTGGTGCTGCCTGCGGGGCTGCGCCGCGGCGATTTTGTCGAGCTCGACAAATCGCTCGTGCAGGCGCTGCAAGGTCGCAGCGGCGAGGCGCCTTCAGGTGCGGGAGATCGCCCCGCGCGCCGCCCGAACGGGCAGAACCAGGGCGGTCGGCGCAACGACAGCCGTGGCAGTGGCCGCGGCGGACGCGGCAAGGGGCAGGGCGGCGACCAGCAGCAGCCCGGGCCGGACAGCTACGCCCGCACCACGGTCGAGGCACTGTTCGGCAAGAGCCCGGTGGTGCGCAGCGGCGGCGGTTCCTGGGGAGGCGAAGGCAATTTCTCGACCGGGAACAAGCCCGGCGGACAATCGCGCCGCAAATCGGGCGGCAAGCAGGGCAGTTCGCAGCCCGATCCGATGAAAACCAGTTTCGGTTACATCCACAAAGATGCCGGGCCGCATCGCACGGGCGGCGGGGGCGGCCCCTCTGGCGGGCGCCGACGCAGCGGTGGCGGTGGAGGTAGTGGTGGCGGTGGCGGTGGCAATCGCGGTGGCAATCGCGGCGGGCGCTGAGCCCTGTGTGTGACCCTGCAGCACAAGTTCGGTGCTGTCTACAATGATGAATTAACCCTTTGATTTCAGGAGCAAAGTATGACCATTGAGCGCACGCTCTCCATCATCAAACCCGACGCCGTTGCGAAAAACGTGATCGGCCAGATCTACGCCCGTTTCGAGTCGGCCGGTCTGAAAATCGCCGCTGCGCGCATGGCGCATCTCTCGCGCGCCGAGGCTGAAGCGTTTTATGCGGTGCACAAAGCCCGTCCGTTCTTCAAGGATCTGGTGGACTTCATGATCTCGGGCCCGGTGATGATCCAGGTGCTCGAAGGCGAAGGCGCCATTCTCAAGAACCGCGACCTGATGGGCGCAACCGACCCGAAAAAAGCCGCCCCTGGCACCATCCGCGCCGACTTCGCCGACAGCATCGATGCCAATGCCGTGCATGGCTCCGACGCGGCGGAAACCGCAGCGCAGGAAATCGCTTTTTTCTTTCCGGCAATGGCGGTCTATTCCCGCTGATCGTTTGCTGATTAGTCTGCTGATCCCCCCGCCGATTCCCCGTTGATGCCGCGCCCATGTCTGGCGAACTGACCTCCACCAATCTTCTCCAGTTCGATCGCGACGGATTGGTGGAGTGGTTCGGGCGTCACGGCCATGCGGCGTTTCGCGCGCGGCAGGTGTTTCGCTGGATGCACCAGAAGGGCGTGGCCGATTTCGAGGCCATGAGCGATCTGGCCAAGTCTTTGCGCGAATTTTTGCGTGAGCATGCGCACATCGCTGCGCTGCCTGTGCTCAGCGAACAGCGCTCGGCAGATGGCACGGTGAAATGGCTGTTCGATGTGGGTCAGGGCAACGCCGTTGAGGCGGTGTTCATTCCCGAAACACAGCGCAACACGCTGTGCGTGTCGTCGCAGGCCGGTTGTGCGGTGAACTGCAAGTTCTGCTCCACCGGGCATCAGGGCTTCAGTCGCAATCTGCAAACCTGGGAAATTCTTGCCCAGCTCTGGCACGCCGAGTTCACCATGCGGCGCGAGTTGGGTCTGCCCGAGGGGGAGCGCGCGATCTCGAACGTGGTGATGATGGGCATGGGCGAGCCGCTGCAAAACTACAGCGCGCTGGTTCCCGCGCTGCGCACCATGCTCGACGACGACGGTTATGGCCTGTCGCGGCGCCGTGTCACGGTGTCCACCTCGGGTGTGGTGCCCATGATCGACCGGCTGTCGCAGGATTGTCCGGTGGCGCTGGCGGTCTCGCTGCATGCGCCCGTGGATGCGCTGCGTGACGAACTGGTGCCGCTCAATCGCAAGTACCCGCTGCACGAACTGCTGGCGGCGTGCAAGCGCTATCTCGACTTTGCCCCGCGCGACTTCATCACCTTCGAATATTGCATGCTCGACGGCGTGAACGACACCCCGGCGCTGGCGCAGGATTTGGTGCGGTTGGTGCGGGCTGCGCAGGTCAACTGCAAGTTCAATCTGATTCCGTTCAACCCGTTTCCCCAGTCCGGGCTCAAGCGATCATCCGCGGCGCGGGTCGCGGCGTTTGCCCAGGTGCTGCTCGATGCGGGCGTGGTCACCACGGTTCGCAAAACCCGCGGCGACGATATCGACGCCGCTTGTGGTCAACTGGCGGGCGAGGTGCAGGATCGTACCCGCCGCGTCATCCGCATGCAGCAGGCTGCCGCCGCGCCGACTGCGGCCCGCCTCGGTCATTGAGGGAGACTTTGCCCATGTTCTTGAATCTTTGCGTGCGGTCCCACGTTTCGGCCTGGCGGGTGGCCGTGCTCGGTTTGCTGATGGCGGGCGCTGCGCTGCTCGGCGGCTGTGCCACGCAGACGCAGCGCGCGGCAGAGATGGGATCAAGTGCGGCTTTGAGCGCCCAGCAGACCAATGTGCTCAAGCGTGTTCAGTTGCGTCTGGAACTCGCCGAGGGCTACTACCAGCGCGGGCAGTTCACCGTGGCGCTTGAAGAGGTGAACAAGGCGCTGGCGGACAAATCTGATTTCGTGCCCGCCTACACCATGCGGGCGCTCATTTACACCGCGCTGAACGACAGCGCCAAGGCCGACGCCAATTACCGCGAAGCGCTGAGGCTCTCACCTGACAATCCCGATGCGCTGCATAACTACGGCTGGTTCCTTTGTCAGCAGCGTCGCTACCCGGACTCGTTCGTTCAGTTCAATAAGGCCCTGGCCATTCAGAATTACCGGTATCCGGTGCGCACTTATCTGGCGCTGGGGGTGTGCCAATACCGCGCAGGAGATCTGGCTGCATCGGAAGGCACGCTCAAAAAGGGCTTCGCGCTCGACCCGGGCAATCCTGCGCTGTCCACCAATCTGGCCGTCGTGCTCGACCGCATGGGCAAGCCCAAGGAAGCGCTGTTCTACATTGCCCGCGTCAACAGTGGTCAGTACGCCAGCGCCCAGTCGCTCTGGGTCGGCATTCTGATTGCTCGCAAGGCGGGCAATGGGGTGGATGCTGCGCTATGGACCAATCAGCTCGAACAGCGCTTTCCAGACTCGCGTGAAGCCATCGCCGCGCAGCAGGGGAAGTTTGATGATTCCGCCCTGCTGAACTACTGATCCCGTATGACTGAACCCACTCCGGAACTGATTGCCAGCCGTGCCAAGGCGGGGGCCGCCCTGCGCGAGGCGCGCACGGCGGCCGGGCGCAATGTCGAAGAGCTTGCCGCACAGCTCAAGGTGGCCCCTGCAAAGATCGCTGCGCTGGAGGCGGGTGACTGGTCTGCGCTGCCCGATGACACCTTCGGCCGTGCGCTGCTGCGGAGTTGCTGCAAGGCGCTCAAGATCGATGCGCGACCCTTGCTTGATCTGCTTCCGGGCGCTCCAGTGCTGCACAGCCCGATGCCGGAGGAGGAGGGCGCGGATCTGGCCGCACGCGTGCCAGAGCGTCCTTTGCCGCGCGCGGCGGGGGGCGCGCGTAAATCGCACGGTCTGCTTTGGTTGGCGGTGCTGATCGTTGCGCTGGCCGCCGTGGTGTTTTTCTGGCCCGCCTTGCGGGGTTTGACTGAGGGGCTGATGCCGAGCGCGGCGAAGCCTCAAGCATCCGCGCAGGGCACGGTGGAAAGCGTGATGCCTGCCGCTTCGCAGTCGGCCTCGCATGCCGCGTCGGAACCTGCGTCGCATCCTGCGCAGGCCGGTTCGTCGCCACTGGCCTTGCAGAGTACGCCCACCATGGTGGCCTCGGCGCCCGTACAAGTTGCGCCGGTAGCCTCCGCTGCGGCCAGCGCTGCTTCGGGCAATGCGCTGCAACTGGCGGCGAGCGCACCGAGCTGGGTGCAAGTCACCGCCAGCAGTGGCAAGGTGATTTTTTCGCAGCTCATGCAACCCGGTGCGCCGCAAAGTGTTCAGGTGCCTGTGGGAAGCACGCCGCTGGCCATCGTGGTGGGCAACGCGCCGCATACCACGGTGAGCTATGCAGGCAAGCCCGTCGATCTCACCCCGGATACGCGAGCGAACGTCGCGCGCTTCACCCTGAAATAAATCGGTCATTCATGGAATTGCTCGACCCTCCCATTTGCGAAGCCGTGCCCGCCCGCCACCGCACGCGTCAGGCTCGCGTGGTCTGGGGCGATCACGTGGTGACCGTGGGCGGCGACGCGCCGGTGCGCGTGCAGTCCATGACCAATACCGACACGGCTGACGCGATCGGTACAGCCATTCAGGTCAAAGAGCTTGCGGTGGCCGGCTCGGAGCTGGTGCGCATCACGGTGAATACGCCCGAGGCCGCGGCGGCCGTGCCTGCCATCCGCGAGCAGCTCGACCGCATGGGTGTTTCGGTGCCTCTCATCGGCGACTTTCATTACAACGGCCATCGGCTGTTGAGCGACTTTCCCGATTGCGCTCGTGCGCTGTCCAAGTACCGCATCAACCCGGGCAATGTGGGCAAGGGCGACAAGAAAGACAAGCAGTTCGGTCAGATGATCGACATCGCCCAGCGCTACGACAAACCCGTGCGCATTGGGGTGAACTGGGGCAGTCTCGATCAGGAACTGCTCGCCAGCCTGATGGACGTCAATGCCGGCCGCGCCCAGCCTTATGAGGCGCGCCAGATCATGGCGCAAGCGCTGGTGCTCTCGGCGCTGGAATCGGCTCAGCGCGCTCGTGAGTTGGGGATGGATCCGGCGCAGATCTTGCTGTCGTGCAAGGTTTCCAATGTGCAGGATCTCATCACGGTGTACCGTGCCCTGGCGGCGCGTTGCGACTATCCCCTGCATCTCGGCTTGACCGAGGCCGGCATGGGCACCAAAGGTGCGGTGGCCTCGACTGCGGCGCTGGCCGTGCTGTTGCAGGAGGGCATCGGCGACACCATCCGCGTGTCTCTCACGCCCGAGCCGAATGCGCCGCGCAGCCAAGAAGTGGTGGTGGCGCTGGAAATCCTGCAGGCTCTGGGCCTGCGCGCCTTCACACCCAGCGTCACCGCCTGCCCCGGCTGCGGCCGCACCACCAGCACCTTTTTCCAGGAACTGACCCAGAGCATCGACACGTTTTTGCGTGCGCAGATGCCCGTCTGGCGTACCCGCTACCCCGGCGTGGAGCAACTGCGCGTGGCCGTCATGGGCTGTATCGTCAATGGCCCGGGTGAAAGCAAGCACGCCGACATCGGCATCAGCCTGCCGGGTACCGGCGAAGCGCCGGCGGCGCCGGTGTTCATCGACGGCGAAAAGCGCATGACCCTGCGTGGCGAAAACATTGCCGCCGAGTTCCAGGCCATCGTCGAGCAATACGTTCAACAGCGCTACGGCGCGCCCCATCGCCATCCTGAACAGGTGGCTTGAATTTCATGGCAGACAAACTCAGTGCCGTCAAAGGCATGAATGACATCGTGCCGCCAAAATCGGCGGCCTGGGAGTGGTTTGAAGAGCAGGTGCGCGCGCTCATGGGCAGCTACGGCTACCAGAATCTGCGCACGCCCATACTCGAATACACCCCGCTGTTCGTGCGCGGCATCGGCGAAGTGACCGACATCGTCGAGAAAGAGATGTACAGCTTCACCGATGCGCTCAACGGCGAACCGCTCACGCTGCGGCCCGAAGGCACGGCGGCCGTGGTGCGCGCGTGCATCGAACATTCGCTGCTGTATGACGGCGGCAAGCGGCTCTGGTACACCGGGCCGATGTTCCGCCACGAGCGGCCGCAACGCGGGCGCTATCGCCAGTTCCATCAGGTCGGCGCCGAGGCGCTGGGGTTTGCCGGGCCGGATGTGGACGTGGAGCTCATTCTGATGGCCCGTCAGCTCTGGGCGCGTCTGGGCCTGAGCGAACTGGTCAAGCTCGAAATCAACTGTCTCGGTCAGAGGGACGAGCGGGCGCGGCATCGCGTGGCGCTCATCGCTTATCTCGAACAACACATCGATCAACTCGATGAAGATGCGCGCCGCCGCCTGCACAGCAATCCGCTGCGCGTGCTCGATACCAAGAATCCGGCCATGCAAGCGCTGGTTGAGGGGGCTCCCAAGCTCATCGACTACCTCGGCGAAGCGTCGCTGGCGCATTTCGAGGGGGTGCAGGCGCTGTTGCGCGCGGCAGGGCAGTCGTTCACCCTCAACCCGCGACTGGTACGCGGGCTGGACTATTACAACCTCACGGTGTTCGAGTGGGTGACCGACCGGCTGGGCGCGCAGGCCACGGTCTGCGCGGGCGGACGCTACGACGGACTGATCGAGCAGATCGGCGGCAAGCCCACGCCCGCCTGCGGTTGGGCGCTGGGCATGGAGCGGGTGCTCGAACTGCTGATCGAAGCGGGTCAGAGTGCGCCCGTGAGCGCTCCCCATGCCTACGCCGTGCTGACGAGTCCTGAGTTGATGTCGCGTGTCATGCCCCTGTGCGAGTCTTTGCGTGCTGCCGGAGTGCGGGTGCAACTTCACATGGGCGGCGGCAGCATGAAGTCGCAAATGAAAAAGGCCGACGCCTCCGGCGCGCGCTGGGCGCTGGTGTTCGGTGAGCAGGAATTGCAGTCCGGGCAGGTCGGCATCAAGGATCTGCGCGGCGCGCAGGGCGCGCAGCAGCAGCGCATGCTCCCGCTGGAACCCTTGCAGACGCTGGTTTGCGCTCTGCTCTGAATGGCCAACCTAAAATAGCCGCTTTTCGTCTCCCATCGTCCCATGAGCTACAACTTCGAAGAACAAGAACAGATCGCCCAGATGCGTCATTTCTGGGAGCGTTGGGGTACCCAGATTTCCGCGGGTGTGCTGGCCGTCGCTGTGGGTTTTGCCGGCTATTACGGCTGGCAATGGTGGCAGCGCAACGAAGGTGCCAAGGCGGCGGTGGTGTTCGAGCAGGTGCAGGCCGCCCTCCAGAGCAATAGCCCTGACAAGATCGAGCAGGCTTGGGCCGTCATGCAGAACAAGGCGCCAGGGAGTGCCTATGCGGGCATGGCTGCGCTCGCCGTGGCCAAGTCTTTGCACGACGCGGGCAAAAGCGAGCAGGCCATTGCCGCGCTCAAGTGGGCCTCCGAGCATGCGGCGGGACTGAGCGCGCGCGCAGTGGCCCGGCTGAATCTTTCGGCCTTGCAGATCGATGCCAAACAATATGCCGAGGCGAGCAAAACCCTGGCTGATGTTCCCGAGCCGACTTTCGCCTCCCTGTTTGACATCCGCCGTGGCGATCTGGCCATGCTGCAAGGCCAGCGCGACGCGGCCCGCACCGCTTACGAAGCAGCACTCAAGGCATTGCCTGCAGATTCACCGGAGCGCGCTGCGGTGGAGCAAAAACTGCAGTCGGTCGGCGGAGGTGCGGCATGAGCGCGGCCCGTCAGAGTTCCCGCTTTGTGGCGCCACGTTTCGTGCGTTTGGCGCGTCTGGCTCTGCCTCTATTGCTGATCGCGGGATTGGGCGCCTGCGCTTCGGGCTCCAAGCCGCCTGAGCCGATGCCGCTGACCCCGGTGGTCAACATCCTGACCGTCAAGCAAGCCTGGACACAGCAGATTGGCAAGGTGCCCGCGTGGTTCCAGACGGCAACGCTGCCGGACGCCGTCGTCTTGGCTTCGTCCGACGGGCAGGTCATGCGCCTGAACAGCGCCACCGGGCATGTGGTCTGGTCGGCCAAGGTGGTTGCGGGCATCAGCGCAGGGACGGGGAGTGACGGCACCTTTACCGCCGTGGTCGACAAGAATAACGGCCTCGTGTCGATCGGTCCCAAGGGCCAGTTGCTGTGGCGCTATCAGTTACCGGCCACGGTGCTCACGCCGCCTTCCGTGTTCGATGGTCGCATCATCGTCCAGGCAGCCGATCAGCGCGTGTTTGCCTTTGATGCGGCGACCGGCAAGCGTTTGTGGCAAGCCGACAGCCGCGCCGCTTCTCTGCTGGTGCAACAGGCAGGCGGCATCGTGGAGCGCAACGGTGTGGTGATGATCGGCACCGGCCTCGGGCGCATCGATGCCTACGATCTGGACAACGGTTTGCCGCGCTGGCAGGCCACACTCGCACGCGCCCGGGGCGTGACCGAGGTCGAGCGCGTGGTGGGCATTACTGGTCAACCGACGCTGCTCGGCTCGGTGCTGTGCGCGCGCGCCTACCAATCCGCCGTGGGCTGCGTGGACGCTGATACCGGCCGCATGCTCTGGACGCGCTCCGCCAACGGCTACACCGCGCTGAGCATGAACAATCAGGAAGTCGTCGGAACGCAGGCTAACGGTGACGTGCAGGCGTATTCGGCCACCGATGGCGTACCGAGCTGGACCAATGCCCAGATGAAATGGCGCAAGCTGAGCGCGCCGCTATTGGTCGGTCGCACGGTGGCGGTGGGTGACTATCAGGGCTATATCAGTTTTCTCTCCGCCAAGGACGGCAGCATTGTCGGCCGCGTGGCGACCGATGGCAGCGCCATCCAGGCGGCGCCCGTGGTGGTGGGCAAGACCCTGGTGACGGTCACGGCAAAGGGCGGGGTCTACGCCTTCGTGCCGGACTGATCGGATGACATGACCCCTATCGTTTCACTCGTGGGCCGACCGAACGTCGGCAAATCCACTCTGTTCAACCGCATGACGCGGTCGCGCGACGCCATCGTGGCCGACATGCCTGGCCTTACCCGCGACCGTCATTACGGCATGCTGCGCATGGCGGATCGGCCGGTCATCGTGGTCGATACCGGCGGCTTCGAGCCTGTGGTCGATACCGGCATCGTGCACCAGATGGCCCGGCAAACCCGCCAGGCCATTGCTGAGTCCGATCTGGTGGTTTTTCTGGTCGATTTGCGCACCGGACTCAGTCCGCAAGATCTGCATATCGCCGCCGAGTTGCGCAAGACCGGCAAGCCCATTCTTCTGGCAGTGAACAAAGCCGAAGGTCGGCATGGCCATCCGGCGCTGGCCGAATTCCACGAACTCGGCTTGGGCGAGCCCTTTTCCATCAGCGCCGCCCACGGCGACTCGGTGCCCGATCTGCTGGAACGCATTCTGGAAGCGCTGCCTTCCGAGCAACCTGAGGTGATGCCCGAGACCGAGGCGGCAAGCGATGTCGCCGCCGAAACCGCGCCCGATCCCGGCGCCGAGACCGCGAAGCCGCGTGAGCACAGCCTGCGTCTGGCCATTGCCGGCCGTCCCAATGTCGGCAAATCCACGCTGGTCAATGCGCTGGTCGGTGAAGAACGGGTGATTGCCTTCGACATGCCCGGCACCACCCGCGATGCGATCGAAGTGCCGTTCGAGCGCGGCGGTCGCAAGTTCATCCTGATCGACACCGCTGGACTGCGGCGCAAAGGCAAGGTGTTCGAGGCGGTGGAAAAATTTTCGGTCATCAAGACGCTGCAGGCCATCGAGCAGGCCAACGTCGTCGTGCTGCTGCTCGACGCGACCGAAGGCGTTTCAGACCAGGATGCGCATATCGCCAGTTTTGCCGTTGAGGCCGGCAGGGCGCTCGTGCTGGCGGCCAACAAATGGGACGCGGTGGACACCTACGGACGCGAACGCCTGATGGTCGCCATCCGTCAGCGTCTGCCCTTCGTCAGCTTTGCGAAATTTCACAGCATTTCCGCCCGTACCGGCTCGGGCCTGAACGGGCTGATGAAGTCGGTCGTTGCGGCACACGCCGCGGCCTATCGCAAATTGCCCACCCCCAAGCTCACGCGCGCCATTATCGAGGCGGTGGCGCAGCAACAGCCGCCGCGTTCCGGCCCGGTGCGGCCCAAGTTGCGATACGCGCACCAGGGCGGAACCAACCCGCCGATCATCATCATTCATGGCAGCGCGCTCGACCGGGTGCCCGCCACCTACACGCGCTATCTGGAAGGTCAATTGCGTGAAAAATTCGACTTAACGGGCACCCCTTTGCGGGTGGAATACCGCAGCAGCACCAACCCCTACGCGCGCGACGACTGATGGCCCCGGTGCGGCGGCCTGCGCTGGCACTATGGTATTTTCCAGCCTCTTGCATTCCAGACCATGAATGCCATTTAAGCTTTCCTCACCCCAATGGAGAATAAGATGAGTAACAAAGGGCAGTTGCTACAAGACCCCTTTCTGAACCTGCTGCGCAAAGAGCATGTCCAGGTGTCGATTTATCTGGTCAATGGCATCAAGTTGCAGGGTCATATCGAATCTTTCGATCAATACGTGGTGTTGCTGCGCAATACCGTCACCCAGATGGTTTACAAGCACGCCATTTCCACGGTCGTTCCGGCACGTCCCGTCTCATTCCAAATCGGTGAGCAAGAAGCACCCGCAGCCTGAAGGGCAATCTCAGGGCACTGAGCGCGCTGCACTGGTCAGCGTACGGCAGCGACGACCCTCATCCGACGACGCG
>NZ_JBYCKI010000094.1:0-3205 GCF_057473305.1 Thiomonas sp. TH-17 | reverse complement strand
GTACATGTCGTGGATGCCGTAGCCCATGGTGTCGATCATGTTCAGCTCGGCCATGGCCTGCGCGAGGAAGGGGTTGCGATAACGCCGAGGGGTTCGGGTGCCGTCGATGTAGTCGCCCGGTTGTCCTTCAAAGAACGCGCCTTCGTTTTCGAATACCAGCCGGTCGGGCAGCTCCGTTACCACCACACGCCCGTTGCGGGCGTAGTCCTGATGCGCGATGCAGTTGTGCAGGGATTCCAGCACGATCTTCTGGTCGTACTTGGCCACTTCCACCGGCACCAGTTCGTCTTGGGGCAGGATGCGCAACTGAATGTTGCGGATGCGCTGATACAGGCGCGTGCTGCTCAGCAGGAAGGGCGGCCCGAAGTGCTCGTAGGCGCGCTCCTGGCCGACCAGGTTCCACGTCAGTTGTGCGGGATGGGGCGAGAGGCGGTGGGCCGATTCGGCCTTGCCCAGCAAGAGCAAGGTGGCGCGGGTGATCTGTCCATCCCGGGTGACACGCGCGCGGTCGAGGAAGGTTGCCAGCGGCCACTTTGCTACGTCTTCCGGGGCGAAGCTGTTCGCGTGCTTTTGGGCGAAGGACTCGCGCGCCTTACGCACGGCGGCTTCGTCCAGGTCGGCCATGGAGGCGTCGGCAACAAACTGTGCTGTCCAGTCCTGTGTGAGGGTCTGGTCGCGAATTTCGTCCAGCTTGTCCAAGCCCAGAGAGACGAGGCTCTCCCCGGCGCGAGCGTAGTAGTGCCCCTTCCACGAAATGGCAATGCCGCGCGGCGCAGCCGGAATCTGAAACAACAAGACGCGACCATCGGTGTGCTGAAGCTCGTGGATGTCGCGGAAGGTCAGGCGAGGATCAGTGTTCTGGGTGATCTGCATCTTCAACTGGTGCAGGCGCTCGGCCTCCTGCCGGTATGCCGTGCCTACGACAGTACGGCTGCGATTGTTCACGCCAAATACCAGCCAGCCAAAGTTCGCTCCGCGCAGGTTGGCCTCGTTGGCCAATGCGGAGAAATACTTGCCGATGTCATCGGTGCTGTAGTCGTTACCGGCCTGCTTGAACTCCGCCACCTCGTTTTCCCAGGTGGCGATCAGGCCGTCCAGCAGTTGCGTCAGTTCAACTTGATCCATAACGCCACCTCACAGGCACTTCACTTCGGTGGCGGGCGAGAGCAGCTTGAAGATCTGTTCGATGTTGATCTTCACCGTGCTGTCCTTGAAACCGGCGTCACGGAACACCGCGCGCAGCGGCTGGTGCGTGGCCAGCTCTTTGGCGAAGGCGTCGTCGATGCCGCCGGCGTTATCAAAGCAAGCGGCCAGGGCGTTGCCGTCCACGAAGTACACGTCCTTGCCTTGGATCGCCTTTTTTTCGATGGGCAGGGCCAGGTCCACGCCCCAGTCCAGCATCACCTGGAACAGCAGGTCGAAGGCGCTGCGGTCGGGTTTGATGTTGTCCACCGCGGCGAATAGACCATCCTGGGTCACGGCGTCGGGCGTGTAGTGCACGTCGGCCATGTTGGAGGTATCGATTTTCAGGACGCGAAAACCAAGATCAGGTGAGGCGTCGGCGTGTGTATCCCGTAATTCGCGCGCGACGTTGCGTATCCGTTTCAGCCCCATCTCGAAGATCGAGGCCATGCCCGGCTCTGGCTTGGGTAAAGGTTCGACAATCTGTACGGCGATGTAGCGACGGTTTCCGCCGTCTTCGGCATTTTGCTGGAGCACTGCGTGGGCCGTGGTGGCACTGCCGCTGAAGAAGTCGAGCACGATGTCGCCGGCATGTGGCTCGCCGGAAAGCTGCAAGACGCGCTGAATCAGCTCGACCGGCTTGACCGAGTTGAGCACGTTTTCGGTGTGCTCGAATTGCACATACTTCAACAGCGTTTTCTTGGCGTCCTGCGTATGGCCGACGTCCTTGTAGAACCAAAGCGTTTGTGGCGTCCGGCCACCCGAAACCTCTGACAGAAACTTCTTCACTGCGGGGGTGTTGCTGCCATCAGTGCCCCACCAGATCCGGCTGTCAGCATCAAGCGCCTTGAACTTTACCTCGTTGATTCTCCAGTAGTTCCCGGTGGGTGGTCCAGAGATCACGCGACCGCTTGGACTGGTAACCGGGTAAACGCCAGCGTCGTAACGATTTCGGGCCGACATGTTCTCCGCTTTCCATGGGCCGCGGGGATCGTTGTCGGGATTCTTATAGCGCGCCTCCATGGCTTCGGTCCGGTCGAGCTTCTGCGGGCGCCATTTCGACTTCTCGCGCGCGTACACCAGCACGTAGTCGTGGTCTTCGGAGAACCAGTCGGCGGTGTTCTTGGGGGCGTAAACCTTCTGCCAGATGATCTGTGCGATGAAGTTCTCCTCTCCAAATACCTCGCCACACGCCTTGCGCAGGTTATCCACCTCGTGGTCGTCAATGGAGATGAAGATGACGCCATCTTCCTTGAGCAGGTTCCTTGCAAGCCGCAAGCGCGCATAGATCATGCTCAGCCAATCGGAATGGAAACGTCCGTTGGCCTCCGTGTTGGCGATCAGCCGGTGGCCTTGTTCGTCGGCTTGATTGGAATGAAGCAGGTAGCTGTCGGCGCTTTCGCTGAAATCATCGTCGTAGATGAAGTCACGCCCCGTGTTGTATGGGGGGTCGATATAGATCATCTTGACCTTGCCCAGATACGTTTCCTGCAGCAGCTTGAGTGCTTCCAGGTTGTCGCCCTCGATAAACAGATTTTTCGTGGTATCGAAGTCCATGCTTTCCTCACGGCAAGGGCGCAAGGTCTTGGCGATCGGTGCATTCGCCGTCAGCAGCGCCTCGCGCTTGCCCGGCCAGTTGAGCTGGTAACGCTCCTGCGGTCCTTCCACCAGCGATTCGGACAAGGTCTGCTTGAGCTGGTCGAAATCCACAGCCAGCCGCACGCCGCCGTCCACACCCTTGGCCTCCGTCACGCAGTCCGGGAACAGCGCGCGTATCCGCGCGATGTTGTCCTGGGTCAGGTCGGGCGAGTGCATCTTCAATTTTTCCATCGTGTACTTCCTTGGATTCATTCTTCGTCAGAAGAATCGTGGTCTTTGAGCTCGGCAAACTTCGCCGCCATCGTCGGGTTTCCCCGAGTCAATTTCTTGATCGTCAGATCCTCGGCCTTGTCGTTCGCGAGCCGCAGGTTGTTCGCCGACTTGTGGAGCGCGTCCTTGGTCTTCTCCAGGTCTTTGATTGCCT